>SKOF01000297.1 GCA_007120155.1 Thioalkalivibrio sp.
AACCGCCACTTGCTCTCGAGTGCACGCAACCGTGGCAGATCATCCAGGCTGATCTTCAGGTCCAGCGGCCGGCAGTGGCGGGCCAGCACCGCCACCTGGCGGGCATCGTGGTACATGCGCACCAGCACGTCGGGGCTGGGACGTAGCCGTCCGCCTTCTTCATTGAAGAGATACGTCAGTCGGGCGGTGGTGGTGTATGGCGTCTGCTCCTCAATGGCGAGGTGCAGGTCCATGGCACCCGGCACCCTTGAAATCCGGCGTCCCTCCATGGATCCCAGATCCGGACACAGACAGCGCAGGCGAATGTAGTTCGCCTCATACATATCCATCAGCGCCGAAAAACTGCACGGGCGGGCTTCGAGATATGCGGGTTGGCGCTCCTCAATCAACATGCAAATGATCATATCACAGGGACAAGCGGCCCCTACTCTGCTAACTTTTCCCATAGCCATTCCACCGGAATCCGGACCGCGCCCATGAAGATCACTACCGTGGAGACTCGCCCCTTTGCCGATCAGAAGCCCGGCACCTCAGGTCTTCGCAAACGGGTCCGGACATTTCGCCAGCCCCACTACCTGGAAAACTTCGTACAGGCGATCTTCGATACCCGCCGTGAATTGCAGGGCGCGACCCTGGTGCTGGGTGGTGACGGCCGCTATCACAATCGGGACGCCATACAGGTCATCATGCGCATGGCCGCCGCCAACGGCGTGGCGCGCATACTTGTGGGCCAGGGGGGCATTCTCTCCACGCCCGCCGCCTCCTGCGTGATCCGGCAGCACGGGGCGGCAGGCGGTATCGTGCTTTCGGCAAGCCACAACCCCGGCGGGCCCGAAGGTGATTTCGGCATCAAGTACAACATAGCCAACGGAGGGCCGGCACCGGAGGCATTCACCAACGCGATCCATCAGGCGACTCTCGGCATGGAACGCTATCTGATCGCGGAATCCGGCCACGTGGACATCGATCATCCGGGTGAGCACCGCCTGGGGGATATGATCATCCAGGTAATCGACCCGGTGGCAGACTATGCGCAACTGATGGGCACCCTGTTCGACTTCGACCAGATCCATGCCCTGTTCAATTCCGGGCTTTTCCACATGCGTTTCGATGCCATGCATGCGGTCACCGGCCCCTACGCGGTGCAGATCATCGAGCAGACCCTGGGAGCGCCGCCCGGGTCCGTGATGCGCGCGGAGCCGCTTGCGGATTTCGGCGGCGGCCATCCGGACCCGAACATGGTGCATGCCCGGGAACTGGTCAGGATACTCAATGGCCGGCAGGGGCCGGATTTCGGGGCGGCCTCGGACGGCGACGGTGACCGCAACATGATCCTGGGCCGAAGCTTCTTCGTCACGCCCGGAGACAGTCTCGCGATCCTCGCGGCCAATGCCCACCTGGTGCCCGGTTACCGGGACGGCATCTGCGGCATCGCCCGATCTATGCCCACGAGCCAGGCCGCCGACCGCGTGGCCGCGCATCTGGGCGTGCCATGCTTCGAGACACCCACCGGATGGAAGTTCTTCGGCAACCTGCTGGATGCCGGACGGGTCACACTGTGCGGAGAGGAGAGCTTCGGCACCGGTTCCAACCACGTGCGTGAAAAGGACGGGCTCTGGGCCGTCCTTTTCTGGCTCAACCTGCTGGCGGTGAAGCGCCAATCCGTGGAGCAGATCGTACAGGAACACTGGCGCACCTTCGGGCGGAACTACTACGCGCGCCACGACTACGAGGGTGTGGACCCGGCCGGGGCCGAAACCCTGTTGCAGCATCTGCGCGGCGCATTACCAGGGATCAGGGGCCGGTCGTTCGGTGACTACCGTGCGGAACTGGCGGACGACTTCACCTATACGGATCCCGTGGACGGATCCGTCAGCGAGCATCAGGGGATCCGGGTGTTGTTCGAGGGGGGGGCTCGCGTGATCTTCCGGCTTTCCGGAACCGGTACCGAGGGCGCCACACTGCGCGTCTATCTGGAACGCTTCGAGGCCGACCCGGACCGCCACCACCTGGACACCCGGGAAGCGCTGGCGGATCTGGTCGGGATCGCGGATGAGATCGCGGGCATCCGCAGGCATACGGGGCGCGAAACACCGGATGTGGTGACATAAGACAAGTGCACGGAAACACAAGGTAGGGAATATCGGACCGTCAAGGTCGGATCCTTCCCTGCGTCATGGATTGCGCCTCCGGTATCCGGAATTCATCCATCCGCCCGGCGACAACGCGGCTTGATCTCAGCGGACACTTCACTGTGATCCCCGGGTCGAGCAACGTGCTCGTTGGCGGTGCCCCCCGCCGGCACTGCGTCTCTTCGGTGTCCTGCCAGCGCCCGGACATGATCCGTGTGAACGCTCACATCCGCGTCCGGGATCTCCAGGGCGCCCGGTCCTTCGTCGGGGGCCTCGCCGTGCAGTGGGTCCGTGCGTTCCTGACCGATGAACGCGGCCGGTGTGTCGCGGTCGTTCCGTTGCCCCGGGACTCGAACACGCTTCAGGCGCGCTCCCAGGCCCACGGCCGGCATCAGTGAATCCGCATCCACCGCCAGCAGGCGGCCGCGCAGGCGTCTCAGGGTGTCCGCATCGGCACTGTCGGCGGCCAGCACCAGCAGGTGACGGCTCTGCCTGCCCTGCAGGCGAAGCAGGCACCATCCACCGGCGCAGTAGCTTGAGGGAGACACGCGCACCCGCATCCATTGCCCGGCGGGGTCCATCATCCGCCACGTGCCGTCCGGTTCCACGCGCAGCCGGGCCACACCGATACACCCGCCGAGCCAACCGGCCCGGCGCAGATGCAGCACGAGGGAAACGCCCGTCAACGGCAGGGCCAGGAAACCGGCCAGGAGCGACACGCCAATCAGACCGGCGAGAGCCAGCCCATGGATGGCGCACAGCAGCCAGGCCACCCGGCGGGAAGGTTCAGGACGAACGTCGAGTGCTGTCGCGAATGCGTTCGACCACATGGGCGACGTCCCTGTCGCTGGACCGCATCTGCCCCATGAGCAGTTGCAGCAGGGTGGTATCGGGATAGGCGAGGAGCCGCTCGAAGGCCTCCTGCCCGCCAACGTCGAGATCGGCAATGCCGTCCCTCAGGAATGCCTCCAGCAGCAGATCCAGTTCCAGCATGCCCCGGCGGCAGCTCCAGCGCAGCCGGCGCACGACCTCTTCGGTGTTGACGGGTTCCGCTGCGGCCATGATCACATGGAACGCTTGAGCATGTGCTTCCTGATCTCCCCGATGGCCCTGGTGGGATTGAGGCCCTTGGGGCAGACCTGCACGCAGTTCATGATGGTATGGCAGCGATAGAGCTTGTAGGCGTCGTCGAGCTGCTCAAGGCGCTCAGACGTGGCCTGGTCCCTGGAGTCCAGAATGAACCGGGCGGCCTGCAACAGCGCGGCCGGCCCCAGGAACTTGTCCGGATTCCACCAGTACGACGGACAGGACGCCGAACAACAGCCGCACAGGATGCATTCATACAATCCGTCCAGCTTTTCACGGTCCTGTGGAGACTGCTTGCGCTCCACTTCGGGAATCGGATCGTTCACCACCAGGTAGGGCCTGGCCTCCCGGTACTGGTTGTAGAAGTTCTCCATGTCCACGATCAGATCCCGGATCACCGGCATTCCCGGGAAGGGCCTGAGGGTGATGGGTTCCTTGAGGCCGGCGACTGGCGTGACGCAGGCCAGGCCATTGGTGCCGTTGATGTTCATGCCATCCGAACCGCACACGCCCTCGCCGCAGGAACGCCGGAAGCCCAGGGTCTCGTCCCGGCGCTTGAGCTTCAACAGGGCCTCAAGCAGCATCATGCCCGGCTCCACCTCGTCATCCGGCAACTCGAAGTCCTGCATGTAGGGCTCGGTATCGGTCTCGGGGTTATAACGGTAGATGGAAAAACGCATGGGCATTGTCTCCGGGCTGCTGATGGGCTCCAGGGTCGTGCATACCTGCAAGGGTTCCGGGCTACCGGCGTACGCCTGCGGATGCCTCGGCCCGCTCCGCGCAGGTCAGGCATAGCGTCGCGGCCGGATCCATCTTCAGGCGTCCCGGAGGGATCATGTTCCCACATTCCATGCATTCGCCAAACTCACCGCTGTCCAGTCGTGCCAGGGCGGCCTCGATGCGGCGCAGTTCCAGCTGGCGCCGCTGCTCGGTGGCGCGTGCCATCGCCTGTCCCTGCAGGGCATCCATACGGGACAGGCGGCCGGTACGGGTCTGGTCCAGTTCCACCGTCCGGGCAGCATCGCGGGCAGTCTCCGAGTGCTGACCAAGGGACGCCCGCTTTTCTGTCAGTATCGTCCGGAACAAGTCGGCGTCGATCGGGTCAGTCATAAGGTGCCATTTCGTGCAACGGGGCGAAGTGCTGATACATGGCCATTCTAACAGCCCCGGATGCCCTGTCACGGATCTTGTGACCAATCCGGCACTTTCATGCACCCGCTTGCGGGAGATGGGCGCGGATCACGCGGCATGGCCGCAGGGCCGTCTTGAGATAGCCTCGTCCGTGGGTCACACTCGCATCATCATCCGAATCACCGATCAATCTCTAATGGAGTTGCTATGTCCCCTACCGCCGCCTGGATCCTGATCATAATGGCCGTGGCAGCCGCCGCCATCATCGGCTTCTACACGGGCCGTCACACCGCACCCGGCAAGCGGCAGGTGGATGCGTTGCAGAGGGAACTGGAAGAGAACCGGCAGGCCATGACCGACTATCGCCAGTCGGTAAGCAGGCATTTCGACAAGACCGCGACGCTGTTCACGAGCATGGCCGGTTCCTACCGCGAACTTTACGATCACCTGCGCGAGAGCTACGGTGACCTGACCGATACCCCCGGCCGCCCGCTGTTGCCGGAAAGTGCCGGCGCCCTGCTGGAAGGCGAACAACGCCCGGTTGCCGATCCCGCGCGGCAACCGGAAGCGCAATCCGCTGAAGTGACCGCCGGGCGCACGGGTCAGGACCCCGCCGCATCCGGCACGGATTCGGAAGACATGCTCGGCGATGCACCGTACATCCCCCGGGATCTGGAGATGGAAGAACCGCCCGAGCGCCCCATCACGACCCGCCGTGACGAACAGGCCGCCACCGAAGACGGCCGATCGCCGGACGCTGCTCCGGAGCACATGGCGACCGGGGCCCCACCTGACGGCGATCACAAGCCAACCGGCGACGTCGACAAACCCGGGCGGGATGGTACAGCCGAACGCGATCGTGTCTGAGGCCTGAGGGGGGCCCGGCATCATGGATGAACCGTCCTCCGATCGAAATGTGGTGTTCCGTGCCCGAGGGCTCACCAAGGTCTACCGCATGGGCGAGGTGGAGGTGCACGCATTGCGCGGCGTGGACCTGGATCTCTACGAGGGCGAGTTCGTGGTCATGCTGGGCCCTTCGGGCAGCGGCAAGTCCACGCTGCTCAATATCCTCGGCGGCCTGGACGCCCCCAGCGGCGGGGAGGTGATCTGCCAGGAGCGCGACCTGGTGCAGGCCGGGGACCGCGAACTTACCGAATTCCGGCGCGAGTTCGTGGGCTTCGTCTTCCAGTTCTACAACCTCATCCCCAGCCTCACGGCCCGGGAGAACGTGGCCATCGTCACCGAGATCGCCCGGGATCCCATGACACCGGAGGAGGCCCTGGCCATGGTGGGCCTGGAGAACCGCATGGACCACTTCCCCGCCCAGCTCTCCGGAGGCGAGCAGCAACGGGTGGCCATCGCCCGAGCCGTGGCCAAGCGCCCGGCGGTCCTGCTGTGTGACGAGCCCACCGGAGCGCTGGATTCAAAGACCGGCGTGGTGGTGCTGGAGGCGCTGGATCGGGTCAACCGGGAACTGGGGACCACCACGGCGGTGATCACTCACAACGCGGGCATCGCCGAGATGGCCGACCGGGTGATCCATCTCGCGGACGGCCGGATCCATGAGATCTACAGCCCCGAGGTTAAGAAACGCCCCGGGGACCTGAGCTGGTGAGGTCCCTCCACCTCAAGCTGGTCCGGGAACTGTGGCAGATGCGCGGCCAGGTGCTCGCCATATCGGTGGTGATCGCCGGCGGCATGGCGACCCTGGTGATGTCGTTCATCTCGCTGGACACGCTGACCGTCACCCAGGGCGCCTACTACAAGGAATACCGGTTTGCCCATGTGTTCGCCTCCCTCAAGCGCGCCCCCGAGTCCCTGCGCGAGCGCATCGAGGCCATCCCGGGCGTGCAGCACCTGGAGACCCGCGTGGTCTCCGGGGCCAACCTGGACATTCCCGATTTCGACGATCCGGCGCGCGGTATCCTCGTCTCGCTCCCCGACGGCCGCAACGCAGAACTGAACCGCCTCTTCCTGCGCGAGGGACGCCTCCCGGATCCGATCCGCGCCGGGGAGGTGGTTGTCCACGAGTCCTTTGCCCAGGCCCACGCCTTTCGCCCCGGGGACCGGATCGGCGCGGTGATCAACGGCCGGCGCCAGAATCTGGAAATCGTCGGCATCGCCCTTTCCCCCGAGTTCATCTATCACGTGGCGCCGGGCGAACTGTTTCCGGACTTCGAGCGCCTGGGGATCCTGTGGATGAGCCGCACGCAGCTGGCCCACGCCTTCGACATGGACGGGGCCTTCAACGATCTGGTCCTTACCCTGACCCGGGACGCGCGCAGCCAGGACGTCATCGACCGGCTGGATCTCCTGCTGGCCCCCTACGGGGGGCAGGGCGCGATCGACCGCGACGATCAGCTCTCGCATCGCTACCTGGAGATGGAACTGGAGCAGCTGCGTGTCCTGGCCACCGTGTTCCCGGCCATCTTCCTGGGCGTGGCGGCATTCCTGCTGAACGTGGTGCTCAGCCGGCTGATCAACACCCAGCGCGATCAGGTGGCCATCCTCAAGGCCTTCGGGTACGGCAACTGGGCGGTCGGGATGCACTACGCCCAGATGGTCCTGGTGATCATCGTGCTGGGCCTGGCGATCGGCACCGCGGCGGGGCTCTGGCTCGGGCAGATGCTGGCCGCCCTTTACCAGGAATTCTTCCGCTTCCCCTACCTGGAGTTCCAGCTCAGCCCCCGCTCGCTGGCGATCGGCACCGTGGTCACGGCCGCCGCCGGCCTGCTGGGCACCTTCTCCGCCCTGCGCCGGGCCATCGCCCTGCCTCCGGCGGAAGGCATGCGCGCCGAACCCGCCCCCGTGTTCCGGCCCACGGTGGTGGAGCGCCTGGGCCTGCAGCGCCTGTTCTCCCAGCCCAGCCGGATGATCTTGCGCAACCTGGAACGCCGTCCCCTGAAGGCCCTGCTGACGGTCACGGGCATCGCCTTCGCCTGCGGCATCCTGATGCTGGGCAACTTTCAGGAGAGCGCCATCAGCTACCTCATCCAGGTGCAGTACGGTCAGGCCCAGCGCGACGATCTGACCGTCACCTTCGTGGAACCCACATCGCGCCGGGCCCTGTACGAACTGGCCGCCATGCCCGGCGTGGACCTCGCGGAACCGTTCCGCGCCACGGGCGCCACCCTCAGGCGGGGCACCGCCAGCTATCGCACCGCCATCCAGGGCATGGAACCGGGAACACGACTGCGCCGTGTGCTGGACGACGAACTGCGCGTCGTCGCCATTCCCTCCGAGGGGCTGGTACTGAACGATTTCCTGGCCGAACACCTGGATGCCCGCCCCGGCGACCGGGTCACGGTGGAGTTCCTGGAGGGCCGGCGTGAAACCCATGACGTGCACGTTGCCGGAGTCGTGCGGGAATTCACCGGCGTATCCGCCTACATGGACATGGAGGCATTGAACCGGCTGATGCGTGAAGGCACGTCCATCTCCGGGGTGTGGCTCTCAGTCACTTCCGATGCCCACCCAGAGGTGGTCCGGACCCTCAAGGATGTACCCCGGGTGGCGGCCGTGACCGACCGGCTCACCGCCATCCAGAACTTCTGG
>SKOF01000133.1 GCA_007120155.1 Thioalkalivibrio sp.
GACTACGTGGCCGGGTTCCCGGATCACCCGCACCGGGGGTTCATCACCTTTACCTACATGCTCAATGGCCACATGGAGCACCGGGACAGCATGGGCAACCAGGGGGACCTGAAAAGCGGCGGCGCCCAGTGGATGAAGGCGGCAAGCGGCGTGATCCACTCGGAGATGCCACGCCAGAAGGACGGGCTCATGCGTGGTTTCCAACTCTGGATCAACCTGCCCGCCCGGGAAAAGATGTCCGATCCGGCCTACCAGGAGTACGGCGCCGGGGCCTTCCCCGTCGCCGACGAGCCCGGCGCCCGGGTCAAGGTGCTCATGGGATCCCACGGCGAGGCCCGCGGCCCCATCGAGGACCCCCTCACCGACGTGCATTACCTGGACCTCAGCCTGGAGGCGGGCGGGCGCTTCAGCCATGCGCTGCCGGAAGGGCACAACGCGTTCATCTATGTCTATGAGGGCGCGGTCAACGTCAGCGACACCGCGGTCGGCACCCACGAACTGGCCGTGCTGGTCGACGGGGAAGGCGCGGTGCTGGAGGCCACGGACCAGGGGGCACGCGTCATCCTGGTGGCGGGACGCCCCATCGGCGAGCCGATCGTTCAGTACGGGCCCTTCGTCATGAACCGGCGTGAAGAGATCGAACAGGCCTTCCAGGACTACCAGGAAGGCCGGCTGGTACGCACCCGTGCCCGCATGGAGGGGCATGGGTAATGGTCAGTTGTCAGTTGTCAGTTGTCAGTTGTCAGTTGTCAGTTGTCAGTTGTCAGTTGTCAGTTGTCAGTTGTCAGTTGTCAGTTGTCAGTTGTCAGGAGCGTGATTCGCCCCCGGTACCTGTCAACAGGTTCTCTTACAACGGACCACTGACAACGGACTACTGACCGCCTTTAAGCAGATCCTTCAGGCCGGCAAACGGGGAATGGGTGGCGCCCTTTTGGGTACTGCCGCCCTGGACACCCGTGGGATTGGCCTCCGCCTCCAGCAGGCGCTGGTGCTCGTTGTCGTGGCAGTAGAGGCACAACAGCTCCCAGTTGCTGCCGTCCGGCGGGTTGTAGTCGTGATCGTGGTTGCGGTGATGCACCGTGAGCTCATGCACGTTGGCGCGGGTGAACTCCCGGCCGCAGCGGCCGCACACCCACGGGTACATCTTCAGCGCCTGTTCGCGGTAGCCCTGCCCCCGCTCCAGCGCCTGGCGGCGCGCCTCCGCCACCACCTTGTCCAGTCTCGACTTGTCCTGACCGCTCATCACAACTCTCCAGCTCCCGGTTTCATGACAGGATAGCGCACACCCCGAATCCGTCGAAGCCCCCGCAGGACCTCACGCCTCACGCCTCACGCCTCACGCCTCACGCCTCACGCCTCACGCCTCACGCCCAAGTATAATCCGGCCCCATGAACGTCATCTTCTTCGCCCTGGTGGCCATCGCCTTTGCCACCGCCGCATGGCACCAGCTGGCCTGGGACGGCGAGGGGGAATCCCCCATGACGCAGCTCACCGGCGGTGTCATCGACGCCGCCGGGGGCGCGGTGGAGCTGGCCATCGCACTGATCGGTGTGATGACCCTGTTCCTGGGGCTCATCAAGGTGGCCGAGGCCGGGGGCCTACTGGCGATCCTGGCCCGGCTGATCCGCCCGCTGATGGTGCGGCTGTTCCCGGATGTGCCCCCCGATCACCCGGCCATGGGCGCCATGATCCTCAATCTCTCCGCCAACATGATGGGCCTCGGAAATGCCGCCACGCCCTTCGGCATCCGGGCCATGCAGGCGCTCAATCAGCTCAATACACGGCCGGGAACCGCCACCGACTCCATGGTGCTGTTCCTGGCCATCAACACCTCCAGCGTGACCCTGCTGCCCACCGGCGTGATCGCGCTGCGCGCGGCAGCGGGGTCCTCGGATCCGGCGGGGATCCTGCCCACCACCCTGTTCGCCACCCTGTGCGCCACCGTGGCCGGGATCAGCGCGGCATTTCTGTTCCGGCGCCTGGCGCCCCTGCCGCCCATGCCCGCAACCCCGCCACCGGAACCGGAACCGGAACAGTACGACGCGTCGGGCAGTGAGGAACCGCTCGATGTCCCGACCCCGTCGAACACCGACACCACCGGCCTGCCCGACGCCGTGGACCGCCCCTACCCGGGCTGGGTGTCCGCGCTGGCCCTGCTGGGCTTCGTGGCGCTGATTCCCCTGTCGGTGCTCTACGGCCAGGCCATCGCCCCCTGGATCATCCCGAGCCTGGTGCTCGGTTTTCTTGCCTTCGGCATGCTGCGCGGCGTGCGCATCTACGAGGTCTTCGTGGAAGGGGCGAAGGAGGGTTTCCAGGTGGCGGTGCGCATCATCCCCTACCTGGTGGCGATCCTCGTGGCCGTGGGCATGCTGCGGGCCAGCGGGGCCCTGGGGGCGTTCGTGGCCCTGCTCGGGCCCGTCACCGGGCCCCTGGGTCTGCCGCCCGAGGCGCTGCCCATGGCCCTGCTACGCCCCCTGTCCGGTTCCGGTGCCTACGGGATCATGGCCTCGATCATCAACGACCCGGCCATCGGCCCCGACAGCTACGTGGGCTATCTGGTCACCACGCTTCAGGGCTCCACGGAGACCACCTTCTACGTGCTCGCCGTCTACTTCGGCGCAGTGGGCGTGCGGCGCCTGCGCCATGCACTGCCCGCATGCCTCACCGCTGACCTCGTGGCCGTCATCGCGGCGGTGATCGCGGTGGGCGTGGTGTTCGGGCATGCCGCCATGTAACGTGCCCGAGGCAGGCAGGACACGCATCCGCCGGGCGTGGGCACCCGTGATGCGGGGGGCGGCAACGGGAATCGAAGGCCCTGAAGGCCGCATACTTGCATCGGGGCGGTCACGACAAACGCCCTGCCCGATCACAGAGACAGGTGTACCCATGGCACTCAAGGCCACCATCTTCAAGGCGACGCTGCAGGTCGCGGACATGGATCGCCATTACTATGGTGAACATGCGCTCACCCTGGCCCGTCATCCCTCGGAGACGGATGAACGCATGATGGTGCGCGTGCTTGCCTTCGCCCTGTTCGCCAGTGACACCCTTCAGTTTGGCAGGGGCCTGTCCACCGACGACGAGGCCGACCTCCGCGAGGAGGACCTGACCGGACACATCAGTCGCTGGATCGATGTCGGCCTGCCGGACGAACGCAACCTCCGCAAGGCCTGCGGCCGGGCAACCGAGGTGACCGTGATCAGCTATGGACGGACCGCGGAAACCTGGTGGAAGCAGAACCGGGACAGGCTTGAGCGGCTGGCCAACCTCTCGGTACTCGCACTGTCCCCGGAGACCACCCGGGCCCTGGCCGGCCTGGCCCGGCGCAACATGCAGATACAATGCACCATCCAGGACGGGGTCATGTGGCTCACCGGTGACGAGACGGCGCTTGAGATCAGGCCGATGATCCTCAAGGCGGCGTCAGACGCGCCCTGAGTGCCTTCCTGAGCACCTCCTGCGCGGGGCGCGCCTGCTCGAAGATCTCCCTGAATCGATGGAACTCGAGCACCCGCACGTCGCGGATTTCGGGCCTGATCAGAATATCCGGCTGCCTGCGCTTGAGCTTCTCCCCAAGGATCGCCGCCTGCATGATCTGGAAGGTGTTGAAGCTGGTATCGAAATAGGAAGGCTCCCGGGCACCGTCGGCCGTGCGCGTACCCAGCGCGTCCACGGCGATGGTGATGTCACAATCGTCCAGAAGCAGGTCGTAGGGCAGCGGATTGGTGAGTCCGCCGTCCACCAGCACCCGCCCATCGAGTGTCACGGGAGCGAACAGGCCGGGCATGGCCATGCTGGCATTGACCGCCGGCCAGAGTGCCCCGGATTGCAGCACCACCTGCTCACGACTCCACAGATCGGTGGACACCACCTGCAGGGGAATCGGCAGTTCCTCGAACGAGGCGTGCCCGGTGGTCTGCTCCAGAAAGTCCAGGAAGGCATCCGCCCTGACCAGCCCGCCACTGCCCAGGGTCGGCTGGAAGAACCCGAGCCAGCGTGACAGATCCTCCTCCAGGAGGGAATGGAACCAGGTCTCGTCCGGGGCCACCGTGAGACGGTCGATCTGGGCATGGATCCCGGCTGCCGTCATCCCGGCGGCATACAGGGCGCCCATGATGGCGCCCATGCTGGAACCGGCGATCCGGTGCGGCCGCAGTTCCAGTTCGTCGAGCACCTCGAAGGCAAGCACATGGGCGAGCCCCCGGGCCCCGCCGCTGCCCAGGGCCAGCCCGATGCGCGGCCGCCCGGACGCACGCCCGACCAGGGGCGCCAGCGCCCCGGCGAGCAGCAGTTTCAGGGTCGCGCGCCGCGCCCTGTCCACAGCATCGGACTGTCTCACGCCGGAGACCATTGGCCCTCATCCGGGCGCACGCGATTCATACGGCGGCATGCCTTCCGATCAGCGCACGCGGTTGCTCACTGACTGCAGGGTCCCGATCGAGCTTAGGGCACCATCGGTGCGGCACACAACGTCGCACCTCATGACGGCACGGCGTTGCGGCGGATGTGTCTGCCCCGCGCGGGCTGCGCCCCGCCACTGAAAGGCCTCCACGATTCGTGTATAATGTGTCGCTTATCGCTTTACGTGACACGCATAAGAAAATCGAAAACCACTTGATGGGCAGCCCCATGGGCGCTGCCCGCCTTGTGCGCCACCCGGCGGGTGGCGCGTCCTTGGCCCTGGCGCCATGGCGCCGGCCAGTCAATCCATCCATCCCATGATCGTATGGGTCAGGGCCTTCGGGACCCGCCCGATACGCAAGAGGAGATTTCATGCCCAAAGAAGACCTGATCGAAATGGAAGGCACCGTAACCGACGTCATGCCCGACCAGCGTTTCCGTGTGGAACTGGAGAACGGCATGAACGTGCACGCCTATGCCTCAGGCAAGATGCGCCGCTACCGCATCCGCGTGGTGGCCGGCGACAAGGTGAAGCTGGAGATGTCGCCTTACGACCTGACCAAGGGCCGCATCAGCTACCGCCACAAGCACTGAGCCGATCCGGGGCCCGTCCGTCATCGGCTCCATCGCGCGGTTTACGGACGCGCGGCCCCACAGGATAATGCCCGGGTTCACCATTCACTCCAGGGACCCGGCTCATGAGCATCGACTGGACTGTCACCCCCGCATCGCTCTGGTTTCTCCTGGGCGTTCTTCTCATCCTTTCCGAGTTTGCCTTCCCCGGCATCATTGCCGTCTTCTTCGGTGCCGCCGCCATCGTGGTGGCGATCATCCTGTTTGCGGGTTTCGAACCCTCGCTCAACCTTCAGATCCTGTTGTTCGCGGCGCTGGGCGTCACGCTGCTGCTGTTGACCCGCAGCCGGCTCAGGACCTGGTTTCAGGGTACGTCAACCACGGGCCAGCACGGGGTCGAGGTCCTGCCGGTGGGCACAACCGTGGTGGCCATAGAGGATTTCACCAATGGCAGCGGCCTGGTGCACTACAGCGGTGCCCGCTGGAACGCCGAATCCGACGAGCCCATCACGGCCGGCCAGCAGGTGTGGACCACCGGGCGACGGGGGCTGGTGCTCAAGGTCAGTCCCCGCCCGCCCGGGCCGGGCCCTTCGTGACATGCCCATAACAACTCATTTCAGACCACTTTAAGGAAACATCACATGGACGGCATCAGCATCACAACCATCATCTCCCTGATCATCCTCGCCATCGTGGTGGTGGCGCTGATCAAGACGGCGCAGATCGTGCCCCAGCGTTCCGCCTACATCGTCGAGCGCCTGGGCCGGTATTCCCGCACACTGGACGCCGGCTTTCACATCCTCATCCCTTTCATTGACCGGGTCGCCTACAGGCAGACCCTCAAGGAAGAGGCCCTGGACGTGCCCAAGCAGCAGTGCATCACCAAGGACAACATCTCCGTGTCCGTGGACGGCGTCCTGTATCTCCAGGTGATGGACGCCCAGGGGGCCAGCTACGGCATCTCCGATTACCGATTTGCCGCCATGAGCCTCGCCCAGACCACCCTGCGCTCCATCATCGGACAGATCGAACTCGACAAGACCTTCGAGGAGCGCGCCAGGATCAACGAGGAAGTGGTGCGTGCCGTGGATGACGCCGCCCAGCCCTGGGGCGTGAAGGTCATGCGCTACGAGATCGCCGATATCGTGTTGCCCTCCACCATCAACGACGCCCTGGAGCAGCAGATGCGCGCCGAGCGTGAACGCCGCGCCGTGGTGGCACGTTCCGAAGGGGAGCGTCAGGAGAAGATCAACATCTCCGAGGGCGAGCGGATGCAGATCATCAACCTCTCCGAGGCAGAAAAGCAGAAGCAGATCAACGAGGCCGAGGGCAAGGCCAGAGAGATCCAGATGCTCGCCGCCGCCACCGCCCAGGGCATCGAGCGCATTGCCACGGCGATCAACCAGCCCGGCGGCAAGGAGGCCGTGAGCCTGCGCATTGCCGAACAGTACGTGCGCGAGTTCGGACGCCTCGCCAAGGAGGGCAACACGCTGATCCTGCCCGCGGAACTGAGCAACATCGGTGGTGCCGTGGCGGGGCTGTCCCAGATCCTTCAGTCCGCCAGCGGCACGGCCAGATCCTGAACCTCACCCGGCGCCCTGCCGGTCGGTCGGATCGGAAGGCCGCACTTGCGCGACAGTCCGCACCGGCCAGCACGGAGATGTGCTGCCTGGTGGCGGCACGCGCCAGGCAGCGCGGAGCCTACAGATCCGCAGCGGGCCGAATGGCCTCCACCATGGGGCGGCTGTCCAGATAGTTCACAGGGATGTCGTGCAGCCCCTGGGCGTCCTCGAGCACCAGGCTCGGAAAACTCGCCACCCCCATCGCCCGTGACCGGGCGATCTCGTCCTCCAGTTCCCGGCGCACCCCGGGCGAGTTCAGATCCCGGGTAAAGGCCACCGCATCGAGCCCCAACTCGGCGGCAAGCCCGATCAGGGTCTCGTCTTCGGAAGGGTTGAGTGCCCGGAGGTAGTAGGCCTCCTGGATGGCGCGGGTCATGCGACGATCGAACGCCTCGCCCTGAAGTCGTGCCGCGATCACGGCCCGGCACGCGGGATAGGTGGCGCGCCTGGGCCGGCAAACCTCCCAGAAACGGAAATCGAAGCGGGTGCCAGGCACCCGCCTCTCCACCTCCCGCCAGGCGGACTGCACATAGCGGCGCATCTCCTCGGGCATGGGCGCGTCCGTATCCGGGGCAAGCCCGCCCAGCAGCCGCGTCATCGCCATCCCGGCGGGCAGCGCATGCTCCAGAACATGGAGCATGGGCGTAAAGGCCCAGCACCAGCTGCACATGGGATCATGCACGTAGTAGAGCCTGGCCGGCATATGTTCCTCCGTCACAGAAATCGCCCGCAGCCCGCGTAGACATCATCGCCTGCGCGCAATTCGGCACGGGTATCGAAGGTCTCGCCACTCATGCTGTCGCGACAGGGCCCGGGCATGATGCGCAGCACCACCGGAACGTCTCCCGCATGGCCGAGGAATCCGTCTCCGTCACCGAGCGGACACCCGCGGGCGACCGTCAGGTTGCGCTGCCCGTAATGCAGCATCACGCGAAGCGCGGGCGTGTCACCGGGGCCCACCTCCGCCAGCCAGCCGGGCTCCTGTCCCACGGCCCGGTAGACCACGCCGCGCTCCCGCGCCGCCACCCAGGGGGATCGGGATCCGGTGACCCTGCAATCGGAGCGTTCACGCCCGGACAGGGTCAGCATGGCGCCGTCGCCCTTGATCCAAAAGGCGTTGCCCGCATCATCCGCGTAGAGGGCCCCGGACGCACTCACCGTCGCATCCAGCCGCAGCACCCTGTCCGGCAGCAGCAGTTCCGCCGAATCCTCCCGGAATCGCGCTTCGAGGCGCAGGTCGCCGCA
>SKOF01000477.1 GCA_007120155.1 Thioalkalivibrio sp.
AACCTGTTTCTTCAGGAGGGAAATCACTTCCATCAATGCAGCTTCATTGACTGTGTCAAGTGATGAGGTGGCTTCATCAAGGATCAGCAAAGTGGGTTGTCGCAGCAGTACCCTGGCCAGGGCCAGTTTCTGACATTCCCCGCCTGAGAAGCGGAAAGGGTAATTGGGGATAAAGGTATCCAGCCCGGCAGGCAGTTTATTGATGAGGCTTTCTGCCCTTACTGTCCGCAGGCTTTCCCAAAGGGTTTCATCGGTAAGTTGCTGGCGGTTGTCCCAGATCAGGTTATCCCTGATGGTTCCGTCAATAAACATGGGTTGTTGGGGCAGGTAGGCCAGGCCATTTTTCCATTGTATAATCTTTTCGCCTTCCAGGCTGATCCCATCCACCATCACTTCACCTTTTTCGGGCTGCTGCAAACCGGCAATGATATCAATCAGGGTGGTTTTTCCGCTTCCGGTTTCGCCCACAATACCTGTGAACGACAAAGCAGGAATGTGTGCATGTAAGCCCTGGAAAACCGGCGGGTTTCCCGGATAAGAAAAATGGATGTCACGCAGTTTGATTTCCCTGTGCACTTCAAGGCGCTGCCGGGTATGTATCTGTGTAAACTGCTGCTCGTGGAGTTTTTCATCCAGATCCAAAACCATTTGAACCGGCCCCATATAGGCGAATATGTGGTTTAAGTCGTTGTTAATGCCCGTAAACTGGGGCAGAATGCGTGCAAACAGTATGATGAGGATGAAAAAACCCGAAAGGGGAATCTGATCCAGGCGATATCCTGCATAAATGACCACCGTCAAAATCAGGATGCCGGTGAGTTTGTAAAAAAGCTGGGGGAGGGCATAAGTCTGGTTCATCTTGTACTCCAGTTTCAGCATATCGTGGCTGGCCTTTTCAAATTTATTGTAGTATACATCTTCGCTATGGTGCACTTTGGCCACTTTTACACTTGCCCAGAAATCATCAATGTATTTTAATAAATTGTTAAATACAGCCACATAGCTGCGGCCCAGACTGCGCGCCCTGCCCAGATAGCCGCGGAAAAGGATAAGGGCTGCCAATCCTGTGGCAGCAACCAGTAAGGTAAATCCAGGGGATATCAGGTAAGCATAAAAAAGGTAGGCAGCCAGCATCAATAAGCGCCCCAACAGCTGCAGGTAAAAATGAAAGTAATCGGATAGCTTGGGAACCTCTTCGGTGAGTACCTGCAAGTGATTGTGACGACTTTTGGTGGTTAGCTCAGCCCAGTCACTGAGGATGATCTTTCTGAACAGCCGCCTTCTTATCCTGTAGGTGAACTGCTGCTGATAGGCTGACTGCAACATATACTTACCATAGGTTATAAGGGCGATAAGACCAAGTACAACTACATAGATCAGCAAAACATTTTCCAGCCTCAGGCTGATATTCCAGGCTTCAAACCAGTTGGCGAAAAAGTTTACAAGGGGGTTGTTGGCCTCCGTTGTCCCCACCTCAAGCAATTCCAAAAAAGGGATCAGCAGGACAACGGAAAACCCCTGTCCCGCGCCCAGTAGCAGGCTCAGCAAAAATATCCACACCAGCCACCAGGGCTTGTAGTCGAGCAGCAGTTTGAAACTTTTAAGAAGCAGTTTAGCTTTCATCTTCAGCTAATAACACCAGTCCCAGCTTGCGCATTTCATCCAGGTGGGCTTTAACCTCCCTGTGGCAGCGCTCACTATCCACCTCATATTCATCCAGGAGTTTTCCACACAAGGCTTCCAGGTCCAAGGGCGTGTGCAGTAATTGCCATATACGCGTGGCCACCGGATTCAGGGCAAAGTACTGACCCTGTTCTATGTCCATCATCACCAGTTCATCATGAAGTTGGCCAGAAATGGTTCTGGCGTTGCGAATCATTTTCATTTGGCTGGGGGGGTTCGTGGTTAGAAGGTGATTGGGTTTTTGGTTTTTTGGCCGGATCAAAAAGTTGTTTCAGTCGAAGATAAAAACGTCTGAAGATGACAACCAGTCCGATGGGTGGCAGGTATGGGTGATGCATATCCCTTTGGGAAAAAGCAGATAGCTTATAGGTAGAGATTTTATACCTGATGCCGGGCATGATGGCCATGCGGTAACGTTGTCGCCGCCAAAAATACCTGAGGTTTTCATGGGGATTGTCGTTTTTGTCTTGCATACGCTCTAACGCATAATGAAGTAAAAACCGGCTGGATTTACCCTGATGGGGTAGCAGGGGCGTATGAGTGAACACCCTTTCGAGCAGCGCATTACACAGGGCAACCTGCCTGTGCGCTTTCAGTTGCCTGGTGAGGGTCAGAAACTTCTGTTCCTTTAGCGGGAAACGCGCAAGCATCTCATGGATGTCCACCAACCATTTCAAACGCCACCAGGCATGAATCCCTCCGTGGATAACCAGGTAAAGCAACTCCATTTCATGGCGGAATTGCCAGAAAACCTGTCCCCCCAGGGTGGTTTTTTCCACTTCCTTGTCCAATAGATCTTGAAACAGCCTGTTGGGTATTATGCAGTATTTGAAAAGCCGCCAATGAATCTCAATACTGATATCCCGTTGGTCATGGTACAGGGTGTATTGATTCATATAGCCTGTCACCCTTTTTTGCCTGGACTTATTTTGTGGCCAGTCAAAATAGTCGGGTTGGAACCCCTCTGCAACCAGGAGTTGTGCCACCTGTTGCACGTCACCCGGCTTTACCAATATGTCGAAATCCCCGTAATACCGGTAACAGGGGTCATCATAAATACGTTGCGAGAGTAGCGGCCCTTTAAGTAGCATAAACCAGATGTCCTTTTCATGGAAAATTCTGAAAAGATGAAGCATTTGCTGTAACTTATCCATGAGCCGGAGCTTGTCTGCCAGGGATGATTCTCCCTTTTCCCCCAGCAGATCATCAATCTGCTGCTGTGATAGGTGGTGCCGCCTATGGAGCAATTCGCGCGTAAATGCCAAATCAGGTTGAAGCATCCCGGGGTTTTGTGTTGATTTTCGAAGATTCTTTCATGCTGTCAAAGTCTTTGTCTGGCTTGAAATACCTTATCAATAGAGCTTCCAGGATATTGCACCGGGCATAAAGCAAGACCTGTTCTGTTGGGCCGGCTTCCGTTTCTTTTTTTTCTTTCATTTCCCTCAGGGTGTTGAGTAGCTGCCTGAAGGTGGATATATGTTCCATGTTTTGATGGGCCGAAACCGCTTCCATCAACTGGCTGCGCAGTTGGCGTGCATTATGAACAATTTGCCTGGCGTCATTCTTGCTGAGCTGTCCCTCAGAGAGTTTCACCAACAACTGGCAACGATAATCTGAACATACATGGGCTTTTTGCTGATCATAGATGCTGCATTTCCCGTTAAAATACCAACAAGGCAGCCTGAAACACTCTTTTTTACCCAGTTTAAACCAGGCTTCTTTCATGCGCGGTGGCAACGATTCTTTTTCACCTGGTTTCAGGTGGGCGTGTTCAAACAGGGTTCCGTCGCAACAGAAACCGCAACTGACACAGATGCTTTGTTCACTTTTTGGTGCGGCCATCCTCATCCATATAATAACCCACGGTAAATTCATGGGCGGCTTTTACATAAGGCAATATGGCCGGGTCGTTTTCCGGCCTGGAATGATTACCCGGGGGCTGCATATCCGGCAGTTTTTTCTCCAGCAAATCCCAGTCAACAAAATCCAGGTCGGGGTTATGGCGGTATTGTTTTACTGATGCCTTGAGGTGTTCCAGGGCTTCACCAGCCAGTTTCATCTGCCAGGCATTGGCTACTGGATCTTCTTTTGATTTGTTTTCAGCAATTTCAGGGGGCAGAACCTCCCTGGCCAGGTTTCTGAGCAGGATGCGGTGGTGACCGCTTTCGCTGACCAAACAGTGTGATGGTATTGTGAGTATATATTCTATGATGCGCTTGTCCAAAAGCGGGTATCTGTATTCCACGCCCTGTCTTTGCCCGTAGACATACCAGTCGGAAGTGCGCTGGTCCAGGTGGTTCATATCCAGTAACTGCAGGTGAACCCTGCGCCGGGAACTGTTGCTGAATCTTTTTCTGAAGGGCATGATGTTGCTCCCAATGGTTTTCTGTATGTATGGGTAGATGGCCGGGTCGGTTTTCTGTCTTACATATGGTCTTTTAAGCCCGGGGAACAATACCTGAAAGAGCAGTGCAGATGCAACTTTTCGGGGTTTTTGCAATGGATATTTCCGCAAGAATGCCCTGAATCGAAAATCCCTGATCAGATCCGCATCGATGCCCCGGTTTCCGATGCTGACAAACTCATCGCCTCCCCATCCGCTGAAAATCAAATTGATGTTTTTCGCCTGGACAAATTCGACCACCTTCCTTTCAGCCAGATAGTGGCAGGTGCTGCGCCACTCACCGGTAAATGTGAGGCAGTCTTCCGGGCCAAAATCAGCAAAAAAAGGGATCATGTTGTTTTGCTCACATGCTTTGATTATGAGTTTCCGTTCATCGTAGGGCAGGTGATCTTCCATGGGTGCTCGCCGCGGTGTCCATGACAAAGCATAAAACGGATGCTGATCCAGATATTCTTTTCTGACCAGCACAGAAACCACCCCACTGTCAAGGGCACCGCTCATATGGGCCGATGCCCTGAATCGGTGATCGCAACGGATTTTTATCGCCTCCCTGACCAATGTTTTCATGTGTTGGTATGCTGTCTCTGGTTTCAGCTTGTTATCCTGCCTGCTTTTCTCGGGATGCCAGTAGCGGATGGTCTCTTGCGTATTTTCTGTGGTTTGAAGAAAGTGCCCCGGTTTCACCTTCTGCACCCCCATGTGGGGCATCAGGTTCTGGTCATATCCCCCCCAAAGGAATTGATTCAGCAGGTATTGGGGGTTGATCTTTTCATCCGGATACAAGGCTTTGCATAAACCCATTCCGTCGGTGGAAAAATACAGCACCCTTTCCTTTTGCGCATATGCCAAAGGGCGGATCCCCAAATGATCCCTTATCAAAAATACCTGCTTTTCACGTGGTTGGTAAATGCAAATGGCAAAATCCCCGTTGAGTTGTTGGGCAAACTGCGGCCCCCATTGGTGAAAGGCCCTGCATATAAGACCTGGTGTGGTCATTCCAGCGTTTTCAGTATTTAGTGCCTTTTGCACTGCCTCCCGGTTATACACACACCCATCCATGAAAACCGATATACCGGCATCCTCATCAATGTACACATGGTCATCAAAATCGTAAGGTAGTGCCGGATTCAGCAGTACCATGCCGTTGAAACCCTGCCAATGCACAGGATGGGCCACACACCCATCCCACGACAGTGTTTTTGTCATCATCAACAGGGTCTCTTCCGGCGGAGACTGGCCCATACCGGGATCAATGGCACCGAAAATCATGGGGAAATGTCAGGATGGAATTTGAAGCGCCAGGCTAGGAAGGGTTTCCTTTGCCCCAGGCTTGCCCATGTTTACCAGGCTTTTCAATATTGTCGGCAGCCGCCTTGGTGAGGGTGAAACTTTTCACGGAGAGCCTGTGAACCGCAGGTGTTTCCCATTGTTTTTTTGGGGTGTTCATGGCCATGGTATTTTGTGGTGTTAACCGATTCGTAAATATAGCTAATTTTTATGTTAGCTGCAACTAAATGCCATGTGTTCAGCATTTAAACAGCACATGGTGCTCCTTGAGGCATGGTGTGATTTCCAGCTTATGGCTTTCTAACCAGGCATGGGCTGCGATTTTTTGTGAGGTGCCGGGCGCAACCCCAAAAAACAAGGTGGATTCAATGCCTCTGCTGCGAAGTATCCACCGGGCAGCCAGTGCTTTTACCAGGCAGGTGGAATTGAAAATGGTCTTTCTGGAAGCGCGTCTGATGGCCCGCGAAATGGCGGGCAATTCACCATGACCTGGTGTACGTTCGCCTTGCCTTGTTTGGGCGCAAAGCCGCAAGCACCATCGGAATGGCAATACCCACAATATCAAACGGGCCATACAAAGCAAAACAAATGCCTGAAATAACAACCACGTCTCCGTGCCTTTTGATAAGCTGGTGTTTTGAACTTTCAGTTTTTCGCCCATTTATATGAGTTGGGTCAGGTAATTCCTGGTTTCGGCTATGCCCATGTTTTGGGGTCTGATCACCCTGCTGATCCTGACTGTTTTGCTGATGTCAATGAGTTGCTGCAGGTAGTTTGCTTCTGTTTTGGGCATGGCAGGTAGGTATTCCCAGCGGTAGATCTGGTTGCGCAGGGCTGTGAATGCCTGAATGCCTGTCAGGGTTTGCCGGTTAAGGTACCCCATGTCCGGAACTTCCAGGATGATGATGTGGTCAAGGGGTACCGGCTCCCTGACGGGTTGTGGCAGGGGTTGGTAGTATTTGGCTTCATCACTGCCTGTACCCTCCAGCCTTCTTGCATCCAGCCCCAGCTGATCCAAGCTGTCTTTCCATAACTTGGCGTGTCCTGTACGTGGAAAGATCAAGGGTTTGTTGTTGCGCATCACAACTGGTGTTACATCATCTGCCAGGTAGGTTGCTCCATCCAGACAAAAAGCGACGCTCAGTGATGATTTCCCGGCCAGGGTTTCACCGCAGATGCAAATGCCTTTCCCTTTCCAGTAAAAACTACTGCCGTGCAGGGGTAAAACCGAACGCTGGTGGAGTATGGCCCCGAATACAGAACCTTGTAAATAGAGGTTGACGGTGGCCGGATCTGCTTTTTCCTCAACGGCCACTTCCACATTCCGCCCGTGGCTGGCGTAATAGCTGGCCGTGCCCTCTACCCGCATCCAGAATTCGTTTTGATTAAGGGCCATCCAGGGATCTTCCAGCAGGGGCGTACTTACCCTGCGGGTTTGCTGCACTACTTGCACCTTTACATCTTCAAGCGGGAAGGTCATCTGCGCCAGGCTTTTACAAGCATGATCATCAAAGCCCCAACAAACACCCCGAGCATATTAAAAATCAAATCATTGATGTTAAAGGCCCGGTATGGCAAGAAATGGTGGGTGTATTCTGCCAGGGCCGCAAAACCAAGACCCAACATACAAACCCAAAAAAACCGGTGCTTTGGGAAAGTGAGTATCCACAATGGAACCAGTGGGAGAAAAATGAGGCTGTGAATCAGGTAGTCCGCCCTCAGGCTCAACACAAGGATGCTGTTCAATGACCGGTTCATCTCACCATATGGCACGACAGTCATCACCAGGATAACCAACAGATAAAAGAACAGAAACAGTTTAATCCCCGCGGTTCGGCTCATTTGTTATTCCAACGCACAATGGCTCCTTTAACCAGGTTTTTCGCGTTTTGCCAGACCAGCTCCCTGAACCAGGGCAGGGGCTTATCCGTCCAGCGCTGCGGGTGGATGGTGATCATAATTTGGTCGGGTAATCGCCCCTCATTGGCAGCTTTGATAATATCCTTTGTTCTTTTCAACCTTTCGACCTTTTGACCTTTCGACCCTTCGACCTTGTCCCGCACACTCACCCTTTCACCATCCCACCTCCTGCCCGTATCCGTCAGGTACAACACCTTTGAAAAATCCAAATCAAAGTAAGGCTCCCCGATGATGCCAAAATCACGGTAATCATAATGTTTCCAGAGGTCGCGGTTGTCAAATTTTGACCTAGGGCTTCCGTGCATACAGACGGTTGATACCGGATAATATTTGCGGAATATCTGCAACTGGTGCTCAAAATGCTGAATAGCGTTTTCATGGTTGCCATTACACAGAGACAGATCTTCATAATGATATCCGATTTCATGGCCCATTTCAGCAATCTGGCACATGACGGCTTCGTTCCATGACGCGGGCACGCAGCGGAAATAGTATGAGCCACGGACGCCCACTTCGTATTCAAGCCGGGCCATGTAAAGCG
>SKOF01000125.1 GCA_007120155.1 Thioalkalivibrio sp.
CTGTCATCGAGGCGGAAGCGGTAGGGCAGGTCCCGCACCTCCAGGCGCTGAATGGCCAGAGGCATGGGCGGACCCTCCGGGAGCCGCGCGAACAGGAACACCGTCTCCCCGGGCGAGACCTGTGCCGCCAGTTGCGGATCCAGGCTCACGGTGCCGCTCAAGCCGGGCTCGGAGGTGGAGGACGTCCCGCAGGCGGCCAGCAGGAGGAACAGGGGCAGGGCAGCGATCGTTCTGGACATTGGGGATGCCTTGGTCAGCGGGAATGCCGGACAGTTTAGTCCAACTCTCCCGCTCAGGCTTTCGGCCCCATCTGCTCCGCCCTGACCTTGACGCGCAGGTGCTCCTCGGCCTCGTCCGGGTCCACCCTGTTGCCCCCGGTGTCCTCCAGGGGGGCCTCGTCGTCGTTCCAGCCGCGCACGCCCAGTTTGAGGGACTGCACCCGCTCGAAGCCCAGTTCCTGCAAGGTGCGTGCGGCCAGGGCGCTGCGCCGGCCGGAACGGCAGATGACCACGATCTCCTCGTCGCGGGCGGCGGCGAGGCGCGGCTCGGTCTCGTCGAAGCCCCATTCCACCGAGGGCTCAAGGATGCCTCGGGGTATGTTCAGGCTTCCGGGGATGTGCATGGCGGCGTATTCCTCGGGCTCGCGCACGTCGAGCAGGATGGGCGGTTCGGGCTGCTCGAGCCGTTCGCGCAGGTCCCAGGGCATGATCTCGGGGACTCGGGCCAGGGCCTCGTCCACCAGCGACTGATAATTCTTCATGACGCTCCTCAGCGGGTTGATTCGGGGGCCAAGTATAAGGGACATGGTGCCGGCGGTTGCCAAGCCGGGCCCGCTTCGGTAAAAAGCCAGACTCCCGGGGTCGGACAAGAAGACCCCGTCCGATTGACACATCGCGCAGCGAGAGAGCAGGCCCCATGGAGAACGACCCGGAAACCCGTCCCGGAAACCCCTTCACCGGCGTTCTGGCCACCGACCAAGCCGCCCTGCGGCAGCGCCTGGAGGAACTGCAGGCCCAGCTCGCGGCCCTGCCCGAGGGGGCGCCGCTGCCGGAGCGTGCCCATGTGCTGCTGGACACGGGCGAGGTCCTGCTGGGGCTGGAACGCCACAGGGAGGCCTGGGACACGGTCCGCCCGCTGGTCGAGCCGCTGGTGGAGGCCAGCGTCTGGCAGGAGGCGGTGGAGGCCTGCGACATCCTCTATCGCAGTGAACAGGAGGATTCCATCGTGGCCCTGGGCCACGGAGTCTGGCTGGGGGTGACGTTCCCCATCCAGGCGCACACCACCGTGGGCATGCTCAATCACGTGGTGGACGAGACGCCCGAGGATTCCGATGGCGCTGCGGTGGCGGCCATGGTGGCCCACTACATTGCCGGGTTGCGCACCGAGGGGCGCGAACGGGACAACCTGACGTTCCTGACCAATCAGGTGATCGCCAAGGTGGCGCGCCGCCATCGGGGCATCGAGGATCAGGAAACCCTCGAGACCTGGATCGAGATGTATGAGCTCAACAACATCGAGCGGCTGTTTCCGCGCCTGGCCCTGATCGTCAACGCCATCGTCGGGGAAAAGTGGTGGTTTGACCGGGATGCGGTGCGGACGCGTATCCCGGAGGAGTGACTCCTGCCCGGTCCCGGCTGACGGGCTGTGTTAAGCTCGGGCGGATTTCTGCGGTAGATCCATACAAATTCGGGAGTTTTCTGTGCATATGAGATTCTGGATTCCCGCCCTGATGTTCGTGTTCATGGCGGCCGCCGGCGCGGCGGAAGTGCAGGTCACCGACCTGACCGAAGGCGAGGGCGACAAGGCCGTGCGCAACACCACCATTCAGGTCCACTACACCGGCTGGCTGGAGGATGGCACGCAGTTCGACTCCAGTCATGACCGCGATACCCCGTTTACCCTGGTGCTCGGCATGGGCCAGGTGATCCCCGGCTGGGAGATGGGCATTGAGGGCATGCGCGTGGGCGGCAAGCGCGAGATGATCATTCCGCCGGACCTGGCCTACGGGCCGGCGGGCGCGGGCGGCGTGATTCCGCCCAACGCCACGCTGCGTTTCGAGGTGGAGCTGCTGGCCGTGGAGCCGCCGCCCTTTACCGAGGTGGACAACGACCGCCTCGCAGAACTGGTGGAGGAGGGCGTCACGGTGATCGACGTGCGCCGCGCGGACGAGTGGAGCGAGACCGGCGTGGTGGAGGGTAGCTATCTGCTGACGGCGTTCGATGAGCGCGGCAACTTCGTGCAGACCTTCCCCGCGGAGCTGGATCGCCTGGTCAAGCCGGACGAGCCGGTGGCGATCATCTGCCGGGTGGGCAACCGCACGGGCCTGCTGGCCAGGGCCATGGTGGAACAGGCCGGTTACCAGCAGGTCTACAATGTCACCGACGGCATCATGGGCTGGACCGGGGAAGGGCGTCCGGTGAAGAGGGACTGCCCCGGCGACGAGCCCGGCACCCGTTGCTGACAGGCCGTTCCGGGGGCCGCAGGATCCCGGCAACCTGATCATCCGAGACAATCCGGGGCCGCCATGTGCGGCCCCGGTTTTTTTTGGTGCTTCGACGTTTCGAATGGAGAGCCTTTGTCGGTGGCGCCCGTTCGCGCGGGGGGGGGGGAGGGCATCGCCCTGATGCCCATGGATCCTCGGTGATGATCGAATCCACCGGGAACGTCGAGGAGCCGTCTTCTTTGTCCCCGCTCAGCCTGTGTTCAGGTAACCTCCGGCAGGCTGACCGCCATGAAGCGCCGCGTGATGCCGGCGCATGCATGGAGGTGGGGCATGTGGTCACGGTGGAAGATTGTGCTGGCCTGTGTGCTGCTGCTGCCGTTGCTGTCCGCCTGCGTGGAGGACACGAAGGTGCGCGGCTGCCACGGGGTGCTCGGACTGGACGGGACCTGGTTCGGCGCCATGGAGGACGATGCGGGGTCATTGTTCACGCTGGAATGGCGGATCTGTGACGATCACATCGTCGGGCATCGACTGTCCGGGACCGACTTCGGCATCACCGGGTATCTGCTGAAGGAGGCCCACGGCGTGTATCGCGCACGGTTCAGCGACGGTTCCCGGGCAAGGTTGTTCACCGATCCGGTACGCCGGCACGGGACCATGGTGAGCGAGTTCTTCGATTTCGCGGTGCTGGAGCGTCATGCCCCCGGTCTGCCGCGCTACCGTTTCCGCGATATCGACGGGGGCTGGTTCGGGCGGCAGGTGCGCCGGCACGCCGGCCGGCTTGCGTTGACGGCATCCGAGGCGACCTGCGGGTCTGGACTGTGCAGCACCCTGGACGCCGACGGCTTCGGCATGCTCATGGATCTGCCCCTCCTTGAAAGGGATTTCGGCCTGTGGTGGGGCGATTACACGGCGTCATCCGGCAGCGGAATCGCCGGCGCGATGCTGAGCCCGGACCGCGAGTTCATGGGCACTTACAGCTGTCCCGCGGGTTACTCGGATCCCTGGCAGTGCCGGTTCGGGGTCTACCGGCGGCACTGAGGGACCCGCGGGGCATGGCCCCTGCCGCCGTCCGGGGCTATATTGCCCGTGAACCCACGGCCCCCCGGCCCGGGGCGTGTCCGCGTGCCGGACGGGCTCCGGTGCGAGGACGCCCGTCTCCCTATGGCACCGATCATCCCCGAACTCATCGCCCATCGAGGCCATCGGGCCTGCTATCCGGAAAACTCCCTGCCCGGCATCGGGGCGGCGATCGCCGCCGGCGCGCGGTACGTGGAGGTGGACGTGCAGCTGTCCGCGGACCGGGTGCCGGTGCTGTTCCATGATGCCGATCTCAAGCGCGTCTGCGGCGTGCCGGACGCCGTGCACGAACAGGACCTGGCCTCGCTGTTGACGCTCAGTGCCTCGGAGCGTGACCGACTGGGAGAGCGTTTTGCGGACAACCGGCTGGCGAGCCTGGAACAGATGGTGGCGTGCCTGCGGGACCACCCCGGCGTGGGCGTGTTCGTGGAGATCAAGCGCGTGGCGGTGGCGCATTTCGGCGTGCACACGGTGCTCGATGCCGTCAGCCCGGTTCTGGAGCCGGTGGCCGACCGGTGCGTGCTGATCTCGTTCTCCGTGCCCCTGCTGGCCGAGGCCGGACGGCGCCTGTCCAACGGAAGGCGCCCCGGCTGGTCGGCGCTGGGCGGCGTCATCGACCGCTGGGATGAGCGTGACCGGATGGCCGGCCTGGGGCTCGGCTACCTGTTCTGCGATGTCCGTGGCCTGCCCGCATCGGGCCCTGTCGCCTTCGAGTCGGCCCGGATAGCGGTCTACGAGGTGGCCGATCCCGAGGTCGCCCGGGCGCTCGCGGCGCGCGGCGTGCGCTTCATCGAGACCTTCGACCTGCCCGGCCTGCGGGCCCGGCTGGCCGGGTGAGTGCGTTGTTCCCACGAAGCAGACGAAGAAAGACCCTTGTTTCTCCGAACCGCAGGTTGGGGTGAGCGAAGCAAACCCCAACGGGGTTCGAGCGGCCTCGTCATTGTTGGGGTTCGCTGTGCTCACCCCAACCTGCAATCCGGTTGGTTTTTTCTCTGTGCCCTCTGTGCCCTCTGTGGCTGTCATTGTTGGGGTTCGCTTCGCTCACCCCGGTCCACGCCTTTCGCACACTGATCAGCCCGTGCTGCCGAGCCAGAAGTCGATGGAGCGATCCAGGAAATCGGCCCAGGTCATGTAATGGGAGCCGTCGCAGGAGAAGGTCAGGCTGATCATGCCGTTGAACAGGTTGATGGACGCGGAGCGCAGGTAGACGGTTTCGTCCGCGAAGCGCAGGGCCCGGAAGTTGTCCAGCACGTCGCGCACGGCGTGGGACGGAATCTGGGCGTTCTCCGGATAGTCCCGGTGGGGGAAGGCCAGACAGGTGTCGGGGTCGCTCAGGGCCTCATGGGTCAGGATGCGGTAGCGGTAGGGGTCATCCAGGGTCCATACCGTGGCCCGGCTGCTGGAGAAATGCAGGACCGCCTGGAACACGCCCCGCTCCGTAAACAGCTCCTCCAGGATGGACAGCACCGACTCCATCTCCCGGTCCATGACGCTCTCGGCGCGGCTTTGCTGAAACACGGCGCCGCGGATGGACGGATCGCCCTTGATCTGGCGCCATTCCGTGGTCTCCTCGTAAAGGCTGGCGATGTCGGGCAGGTTGCGCAGGTCGAAATCCGCGCCGAGAAAGCCCAGTGCGTTGCCTTCCGCGTCGCGGACCAGCTGCAATGCGGTGATCGATGGGCGCCGGGCATACAGACTGATATAGGCATCGGACAGCAGGAATCCGTCCGCCGGGACCACCTCCTTCATGTACGGCCGCTGGGAACGATCGCGACCGAAGTACTCGGGCAGCAGGCCTGTCCGGGCGATGTTGTCGGAGAGCTGCACCCCGGCGGTGTTCACCGCGTAGAGAAACGTGCATTCGGGGATCTCCCGAATGGCGGGCTCGAGTACGGCGTCCAGCGCCTCCCGGTCGGGCCATGCGGCCGGCAGCCGTTGAGCGATGCGTTGCAGGGGGTCGTGCAGCAGGCCTTCCAGGCGCCGGTGATGCTGCTCGATGGCGCGTTTGAGATTGTCCATGGGCGTCCGTTCAGTGCATGCGGGTTCCAACCCTTGCGGGTCAGCCCGGATCATACTGTTCCGTACGCCTCAAGACTACCGGCGCCGTGCCGTCGGTTGCGCCCTCACCGGTCAGACGTGGGTGCTGAAATCCCCGTGACGCGCCTGGCCCAGCAGATGGCGGAAGGACTCGCCGCTCAGGTGGATCAGCGATTCGTGGTCGCCGCCCTCGATGTAGACGTCGTCCTGTGCCGCGAGGCTGTCATCCAGCAGGGTCTCCATGCCGTAGGCGGCGCCCAGGGCCGGCACGGCCCCGCGCTCGCAATCCGGGAACAGGCGTTCCATCTCCTCTTCGGTGGCCAGGCCCACGTGCTCGCCCAGGGCCTGGTGCAGGCGCCCCAGCTTGAGCCGCCGGGTGGCGGGGAGAGCGGCCAGCAGATGCTGCCCGCCGTTCTCCAGAACCACGGCCTTGGCCAGGGTGTCTCCCGGCACATGCGCCGCCTCGGCGCTGCGATTGGCCGACGGGGTATGGGCATGTGTCACCACCTGGTAATCCACGCCATGCCCGTCCAGAAAGGCCTTGAGGGTTTCCGCGATGGCCATGGTCATGCCTCCGTGAAACTGCTGAACCTGCCTTCAAGTATAGATCGGCCCCGCGGGTCCCGCCGTCCCCGTCATTCCTCGCTGCGCAGCCGGTCGATCACCGCCCGGACCTCGTCGGTGTCCCATTCGATGGCGGTGTTGACCGAGTATCGGACCCGGCCGTGGGCGTCCAGCAGGAAGGAGCTGGGCAGGGCGAACACCCGCCAGCGGGCGGAGACGGCGCCGTCCACGTCCATGAGCACGGGAAAGTCCACCTGCACCTCGTCCATGAACGCCAGGATGTGTTCCGCGTCTTCCTGGAAATTGATGGATACGATGGCGAACTCGTCCTCGTGATAGGCCGCGGCCAGCCGGTTCATGGAGGGGATCTCGTGGACACAGGGCGGGCACCACGTGGCCCAGAAGTTCACCAGCGTCACCCGGCCCAGGCTTTCCTCCAGTGTGTGGCGTTCCCCTCGGGCATCCAGCAGGTCATAGCCGGGGGCCGGTTCGGCCGGGCGTTCCACCAGCCCGTAGGCGGTGGCGATGGAGCGATCGGCATCCCGGTCCAGGGCGCCCACCCGCTCCGGCCGGGGCGTGGCGGCCAGCAGACGCGCGGCGGCCATGATCGAGGCGGGCGTCTCGTCCAGGACCGCCCGGACGTCGGGCGGGACCTCCCCCCCGAAGCCTTCGAAGACCCCGGAGTCCGGCGATTCCGTGTGGAACAGGTAGTAGTCACGCATGCCCGGGATCAGCCAGCCGTAGGCGGGGCTGCCCGCCCGGTGAAAGGTCTCCAGCAGTTCCGTCAGGCGCAGTCGGTGCGTGCCCAGTTCCGGCTGCATCACGGCCACGGGCAGGGTGGTGGCGCCGGTGATGCCCATCAGTTCGGGGTCCTCGCCGGCCACCGGCGTGCCGCGGAACAGGTTGGGGAAGAACAGCACGCCGCCGGCCACGGCGGACATGTCCTCGGCGCCCTCCTGCCAGGTGCGAAGCCCTCTCAGCAGGGGCACGGACATGCGGTCGCAGGCGATGACCACCACCGGCCCGAGCCCGCTGTCCACCGCCGCCTCCAGCAGCGCCGCCACCGGATCGCCCTGCAGCGCGCGCACGGTCTCGTTGTCCCGCTGCAGCAGCAGGGATTTGAGCAGATCCACCTGCCAGACCGTCGCGCCGCGCACCGCCAGGCGCGATGTCAGGTCATCGACCCCGCGCCGTTCGCCGTACTGGTTGATGAGCCATACGAACAGGGGACCGTCTCCATGCCCCTCCGTGACCTGTACGTCCAGCTGGTCACCGCCGCTCAGGGGCACGGTGAAGTCGGCCTGAGTGGTGGAGGAGAGAATCAGCAGTGAGAGAAGGACCAGGGGGAACAACAGGTTACGGTAGGGCACAGGTCGGGATCCACGGCGTGGTTGCGGAATGTCTGAGGGTCTTCAAGGGCCCTCCGGGCCGGCGCAGACTCTGCCATGCGGGGGCTCGTGTGGCAACGCCCGGCGGTTCCCGCCGCCGGGCCGGTCGGCTCAGCGGGAGAAACCGCCGCGCTGCTCGCCCCGGTTGCCGCCGCCCGCCCGGGGCCCCTGGCGGGTCCAAGTCTGGGACCGGCTGCTGCCGCGCCCCTCGGCGCGTCCCGGGTGGTGGGAGCCGTCGGCCTGCCAGGCACCGCGACTGACTCCGGTGCGCGGTGTCCCCTGGCGGGTGGCATCACCCC
>SKOF01000278.1 GCA_007120155.1 Thioalkalivibrio sp.
GGGTTGGCCTCGGAGCTTCCGGACAGGCGCACCGTGGAGGTGGAGGCGTTCTGTTCGTGATCCGCGTGCAGGATCAGGATCAGGTCCAGTGCGCGTACGAACGTGGGATTCGGCTGGTACTCCTCCGTGGGTACGCTGTACATCATCTTCAGGAAGTTCTCGGTGTAGCCGAGGTTGTTGTCCGGGTACTGGAAGGGCTGCCCCATGGCGTACTTGTAGGACCATGCGGCGATGGTGGGCATCTTGGAGATCAGGCGGTGGGCGGAGATCTCCCGGTCCCTGGGGTTATGCACGTCAGTGTTGTCGTGGTAGAAGGCCGACAGGGCACCCACCACGCCGACCATGATGGCCATGGGATGGGCGTCATGGCGGAAGCCGCCGTAGAAGCGGCGGATGGCCTCGTGGAGCATGGAATGCTCCTTGATGATCCGCGAGAAGCTGCTCAGCTGATCGGAATCCGGCAGTTCCCCGTAGAGCAGCAGGTGGCAGGTCTCCAGGTAGGTACTGTGTTCGGCCAGCTCCTCGATGGGATAGCCGCGGTACATGAGCACGCCCTTGTCGCCGTCGATGTAGGTGATGGCGCTCGAACAACTGGCGGTGGACATGAAACCGGGATCGTAGGTGAAGTAGCCCAGTTCCTTGTACAGGGTCCGGATATCGATGGCGCTCGGACCGTGTTCTCCCTCGTGAACGGGTAACTCCACCTGTTTTCCTGTGGTGTTGTCGGTGAGGGTGACGGTACGGGGTTTCATGAGGGGTCCTCGCGTGTCGGTGGGTCGAATCCGGTCGGGCAAAACGTATATTACACCACATGGGGCGGCCTTCGTCGGCGCCCATGGGCCGGGTGTGGGTTCGCGGCGCGGGCCGCGGTTTCAGGGTGTCCGGCCACGATCCTAGGCCGTCCGGTCCGGGATATCGATAGGATTTCGCCAATAGTGATTATTAGCGCGCTTAACCCTGCCATGGCTGCCTGCAGGGCCCCGGGCGGGTGCCCGGCGTCCGGCAGGTGTCGATGTCAGGGGCTGCGTGTGGCGAAGGCGATACGCCGCACACCGCTGCTCTGCAACAGTGAAACCAGTTCGGCCACCGCCTGATAGGGCACGGTGGCATCCGCGCCCAGTCGAACCACCAGTTGCGGCTCATCACGCAGGCGGGCGGCGAGCATGTCGGGGAGCGCATGATGGCGTACCGGACGATCCTCCAGCAGCAACCGGCCGTCGGCATGCAGCACGAGATCCGCCACCTGCGGCTCGATGGCGGGTTTCGCCTCGGCCTGCGGCAGGTCCACGTTGAGCGCCTGAGCAAGAATGGGCGCCGCGATGATGAACATGACCAGCAGTACCAGGATCACGTCCACCAGAGGGACCACGTTCATCTCGGAAAGGGGCTGATCCTCGTCTCCGAGCAGGCCCCCGGCCATCAGCCTGCCCTCCCGGCGGCATGGCCGACGGCTGACACCGTGCTCGCGGCAACCGGTGCCTCGTGATTCAGTCCGGCCAGCATGCAGGCGGCGTTGCCTTCGAGCAGCACCAGGATGCGGCGCAGCCGGCGCAGCAGCAGGTTGTAGCCCACCACGGCCGGAATGGCCGTGAACAGACCCGCGGCGGTCGCCACCAGGGCCTCGGCCACGGGACCCGCGATCAGATCCATGGATACGGCCGTGCCCGTGCCCCCCAGTGCCTGCAGGGCGTGCATGATGCCCCACACGGTACCCAGGAGACCGATGAAGGGCGCCGTGTTGCCAATGGTGGCCAGGATGACCAGGCCGTTCTCCAGTTCGGTGCGCTGTGCCCTGACCCCATGCGCGGCCATCTCCGCCAGGGCCTCCCGCGGGCCGCTGCCGCGCAGGGCGGCGGTTCGCAACGCATCGTGCACGTGGCGCGACGCGGATCCGGCCGCAACGGATTCACCGGCCGCATGCGCCGGGTCGAGCGCCAATTGACGTGCGGCTGACCGCTCCATGCGAAGCGCCCGCCCGAGCTGCACACCCTTGTACAGGATCACGCTCCAACTGAGCAGCGACAGGCCGATGAGCAGCATGAACACGCCGCGCACGATCCAGTCGGCATCCTGCCACCATCCCAACCACAAATTCTCGCCCATCGTCGACCCTTCAGTGATATGTCGGGCACCGCTCGATACCCTGTTTTGCGTTCGTCACCCTCTCCGCCGGGGCGGGGCGGCCGCCTGCCCATTCTCCAGTGTGAAGCGTATGGGTACCTCGACTGTGGCGGCGACGGGCCGACCCATGCGCCGAGCCGGCTCGAAGCGCCAACCCTTCACGGCATCGCGCGCCGACGTATCGAGGATGCGGAAACCCGAGCTTTCCAGCACCCGGACCGCGAGCGGCAGGCCCTGCGCGCTCACTTCCACCTCGAGCCGTACCACGCCTTCCATGCCCCGACGGCGGGCGGCCATGGGGTACACCGGCTTCGGGTTGTCCAGGTAGGCGGCCCCGGCGGTGGGCGGTGTGTAGGCAGCAGCCGAATCATCCAGCTGTCCGTCGATCGGTGGATGTGGTGCCGTGGCATCCGCCGCAGGTAAAGGTGGCGGGGATTTCGCAGATCGCTGCACGTCCCGGGTGTGCGGTGCGGTGTCCGCTTCGGTATTGGGCAGGGGCTCCGGTTCAGGCACCGGTTCCGGTTCGGGTACGGGTTCAGGTTCTGGCTCTGGCGCCGGCTCCGGCATTGGCTCTGGCTCCGGCTCCGGCTCCGGCTCCGGCAAGGGCTTCGGTTCAGGCTCCGGCAAGGGCTCCGGCATGGGCTCCGGCTCCGCCACGGGCCGGGCAGGTTCCATCGATGGCGGATCGGGTTCGGGATCAGGGGTTTCGTTCGTTGCCCCGCTGCTGGACATGGATTCAGCGAGCTGGACCATCTCGAATCCGGCCGCCATCGGCGTGGCCCCGGGGCCCTCGGCCGATCCCCAGACCAGCAGCATCGCCAGACCGGCATGCACCGTGGCCGCTCCGGCCACGGCGAGGAATTTTGCACCACCTCGCGGGAGGACAGGTTCATGGGCAGGCGCTGGCGCGGGGGGGCGAGTCGTGCCCGCATCCGTCCCCCGTTGATCGGGCGCAGATCCGGCGTGCGCCCCGCTCCGCCGACCGTTTGCCGCTGACTGCATGGTGACTGTGATCCGGTGGGTAGAAGTAGGTGCGTGGCGGTTCGCCGTACCGGATCGGGTCGATGGCCGGGCGAAGCCGCCACGCGAATGGGTGGGCAAGGATCCGGTACGCGTGCCGGCCGGGTCCATGACTGTCCAGGAGTGTGGCGGCGTCTTCGGCGTGTTCCCCGGCGTCCACATGCATGGATCATGGTGATCTCGTTGGTTGTTGTCCGGTGACTCAGAAAACAGGAAGCCAAAGCTGTGCCAATCCGGGAAACTGACCGGATTTCCTTACGTTATGAATTACTGTGGTGATTGCCACAACCCGTATCGCAGGCATATGCCGCACCGACCGCGCCATCTGCCACATGCCATGTCCCACGTGTCCGGCCGGGCATCACAGTGCGTGCCCTGGAAAGGAAACGAGGGGAAATCGGACGCCCTGCATCGCTCAAGCCGGGGCGGGTGCGGGACAGGGATGCCCCCGGCCACACAGGTCTCCCGGTGCATTCTGCGGCGTGGCTGTGCACGGCGCGTTGGAACAGGACAGCCGGGCCCTGTTGGGCAGCTTGCTAGGGATAGAACAGGGTGGCCACCGCCACGGCCACGATGGTCAGGCCGATGATCTGACGCAAATGCGTGATCCGGGCCAGGCGGGCGAGCTGGGCCGCGAAGACCCCGGCGGTCATGACGGCGGGCAGGGTGCCGAGCCCAAAGGCGAACATCAGCAGTGCCCCTTCCAGGGCATCGGCGGCTGTCAGGGTCCAGATCAGCATGGAGTACACCAGGCCGCAGGGCAGCCATCCCCAAGCGGCGCCGAACAGCAGGGCCTGCAGCGGCGATGAGACCGGCAGCAGGCGGCGCCCGTAGGGCTCCAGCCGCCGCCACACGGGGGCGCCGATGTTCTGCAACTGTGCAAACCGGGGAAACCACCCGGCCAGGTACAGACCGATGCCCACGAGTACCGCGGCCGCCAGCGTCTGCGCCAGCACATGCAGGAAGGCCATGTTGCCACCGCCACGAAGCAGTATCGCGCCCACCGTCCCCGTAATCGCCCCGGCCAGTGCGTAGCTGCCGATGCGACCGAGTCCGTAGGCCAGCAGGTAGGCGGGCAGCCGCCAGCGGCTCTGGCGAACCTCAACGGGCAGGCTGAACGTGAGCGCACCGCTGATGCCGCCGCACATGCCAAGGCAATGGAAGGTGCTGGCGAGGCCGATGAGCAATGCGGTGGCGAGGCTGAGTTCCAAGGGTTCTCCCGGCGGGTCGACAGGGCGCGCGTTGCGCCTTCACGGGGTGGACAATATGTCGGCTGGCGCCTGTTTCGTCATGGTACAGGACGGCCGGCGGGCGATGTCGGGCATCGGGTTACCGGGTTCGTCATGGACAGGGAGTTTCCACGGCGGGCGGACCGGCGGGTGGCGAGGCAAGGTCGCGATCGTTTCCGCTCCAGGCGGAACACGGTTTTCTTCACCACCCGGCGCCCATGGGACAGGTGGGCTTCAGTTGATGGCGTACTTCTTGAGGCGGTACTGCAGCGTGTCCCTGCTCAATCCGAGAAGGCGCGCGGCGCGCGTGCGATTCCCCAGGGTCTTTTCCAGGGCCTGGCGGATCAGATCCGCCTCCAGTTGCGCCAGGTGGACACCCTGCTCCGGCAGGGCAAAGTCACCCTCCGGGCCGTTGACGGGCGGTTCGGTGAACTCCTTCGGGAGGTTGGTCGCGTGGATGGCCTGTCCGCCCAGCAGGATGAGCATGCGCTCGCAGAGGTTGCGCAGTTCGCGCACGTTGCCGGGCCAGGGGTAGCGTGAAAGCACCTGGAGGGCGTCCGGCTGATAGTCCGGGCCGGGCAGGCCGTGCTGCCGGGCGAGGGCCTCGGTGAGATGTCGCAGGAGCACCGGCACGTCTCCCTGACGCTCACGCAACGGGGGCAGTTCCAGGGGGACCACGTTGAGTCGGAAGAACAGGTCCTTGCGGAAACGGCCCGCGCGAACCTCGCCCTGGAGGTCGCGATTCGTGGCGGCGATGACGCGCACGTCAACTCTTTCCGGCGTCGCCTGCCCGATCGCCTGGGATTCCCCGCACTCGAGAAAGCGCAGCAGTTTTGCCTGACAGTTCAGGGGCAGTTCGCCGATCTCGTCCAGAAACAGCGTGCCGCCAGCGGCGGCCCGGATTCTCCCCGGCTGATGGGTGAGGGCGCCGGTAAACGCTCCGCGGCGGTGACCGAACAGCTCCGACTCGATCAGCTGTTCCGGCAGTGCGGCGCAGTTGATGGTGGCCATGGGGGCTTGGCTGCGAAGGCTGGCGCCGTGGATGGCGCGTGCCATGAGCTCCTTGCCGGTACCGCTCTCGCCGTGGATGAGCACCGTGACGTCCACATGGGCAACGATGCGTGCGGCATTGACCACGGCCCGGAGTTCCGGGGATTCTCCAATGAGCAGGTCATCGAAGTCATTGGTCATGGTTGTCTCCATGCCTCGTGGGATGAGTTGGACATCCGCCCGTTCCCGCCAGGTATCTGCCCGGCCGATGAAGACCGTCAGGGGTGGGCACAGCGCCAAGCTTACCGCCGTGAGTTCGTCAACGGCTTGACCTCGGTCATATCAGGCAGGTGAATGCCGGGGTTGACACCATCGGCCGGCGGTATCGGCAATCCGTCCCCGGCGACACATCGTCACGAGGCCGTCCCGGAAGTGGGGGCCGGGTGCGCATCCTGTGCCCGTGTCCGGAGCCATGCGGCGGATGCTCCGACCGCCATGGATCAGGGGTCCGGCGTTTCCAGCAGCTTCTTCCTGATGCGCGTGATATAGGACCAGGTGATGCCGCCCAGGAAGCAGGCGATTCCAATGGCGGAGAGTGCCAGACGCAGGAATCCCCTCTGCTCCTCCTGTGCGATGTTCGTCTCCGCCAGCAGTACGAGTCCACCGATCAGGACCAGGAGGATCGAGCCCAGGGAATGCCATCGGAGTTTCTTCCGGATCTCGTCCATCTCCGCCCGTCGCCGGTCGTCCTTCTCGGGTTCACGCAGGGAATTGATGGGGGCGCCGCACTGGGGACAGGATGGGGCGAAGGGATCGACTTCCGTCCCGCACTCGGGGCAATTGATCAATGCCATACTCATGATCTCCGGGATCCCGGCCCGTGCCGGACCGTGCCGGGGCATGCGAGGCCTCGAACTGTTCCTTTCAGCGGCCGGCATTCAGGCGGGCCGCCGTGTCGGGGAGAGAGTGTAGCAGGTGCCTGCCCCGGCCCGCATGTACGATGGTGACCGGCCGAAAACAGGAACGGCGATTCCGGACATGCCGTAAATCGCCGTTTTTGAAGCGGTTTCTGGTGGGCGGTACTGGGATTGAACCAGTGACCCCTGCCGTGTGAAGGCAGTGCTCTACCGCTGAGCTAACCGCCCAGGAAGCGCGTCATATTAATGATCGGGCGGGGGGGCGTCAATGGTGGCCGGGGTGCGGGACATGAACGAGTATCTGTTTGTTTACGGGACGCTGCTGGGGGGCGCGCCCGACCTGGAGGTCAATCGGGTGGTGCGCAGCCACTGCCGCGATGCGGGCGCGGCGTCGGTGGCGGGGCGGTTGTACCGGTTCGGCTGGTATCCCGGCCTCGTGCCGGATCGGGAAGACCCGCCACGGCGCGTCAGCGGCCGCCTGTTGCGGATCAAGACACCGGAACGCTGCTGGCCCGTGCTGGATGCCTACGAGGGATATCGACCCGGGACGCCCGACAGGAGTGCGTTCATCCGGCAGCGGATCGTTGTGCGCAGGGAACCGGAGGGTGAAGCCCTGGAGGCGTGGGTCTACATCTACAACGGCACTATGGGCGCGGGCAGCCCAATCGAATCCTGGCCGCCCCGGCGCAAGCCGGGCTGAGCATCACGAACTCAAGGGACCGTGTCCGGAGATCCACCGGGGTTCGGTCCGCACCCGGCCTATCCCCGGGCGTAGGTCCGCTGCACGTAGGCATCCACCAGGGCCTGGAACTCCTCGGCGATGCGATCGCCCTTCAGGGTGACGGTCTTTTCGCCGTCCTCGTAGACCGGCGCCACGGGTACTTCACCGGTGCCGGGCAGGCTGATGCCGATGTTGGCGTGCCTGCTCTCCCCGGGCCCGTTGACCACGCAGCCCATCACCGCCACCGTCATCTCTTCCACGCCCGGGTAATGCCTGCGCCACTCGGGCATCTGATGGCGGATGTAGGTCTGGATGTCCTGGGCCAGATGCTGGAAATACTCGCTGGAGGTGCGCCCGCAGCCGGGGCAGGCCACCACGGACGGCAGGAAGCTGCGCAGGCCCAGGCTTTGCAGGATCTCCTGGGCGACGAGCACCTCCTGGGTCCGGTCGCCGCCCGGTTCCGGGGTGAGCGAGATGCGGATGGTATCGCCGATGCCTTCCTGCAGCAGTACGGCCAGCGCCGCGGTGGAGGCCACGATGCCCTTGATCCCCATGCCGGCCTCGGTCAATCCGAGATGCAGCGGATAGTCGCAGCGTGCGGCAAGATCGGTGTATACGCGGATGAGCGGCTGCACACCGCTCATCTTGCAGGAGAGGATGATGCGGTCATGGGGGAGGCCGATCTCCTCGGCCCGCGCGGCGCTTTCCAGCGCTGAGGCGATCAGTGCGTCGCGGGTCACGTCCTCCAGTTCCCTGGGTTCCGGACGCGCCGCATTCTCATCCAGCATGCGCGCCAGCAGTTCCTGGTCCA
>SKOF01000157.1 GCA_007120155.1 Thioalkalivibrio sp.
ACGGATGCGCACGGGCAGCGCCTGCTCCTGGGGCAGGCCCGGTTGTTCCCAGGCGTAACTGGCGATCACCTCGAACAGGGGCGACTGTTCCAGGCGCGTGACCACCCCGCGCAGCCCGAATGGCGTGCCGGAGGCATCGCGGAACAGCGGTGCGATTTCGGTCTCTCCCGGCGCGCCGAACTCCACGGCCTCCTCCAGGCGCGGCACGATCCCGCTTTGCCACACCTCGCTCCGGATCGCGTTGCGGTCCGTGTGACTGACCAGCACCATCTCCACCCGGAACATGCGCGGTTCCTCGGCGGCCAGCATCGCGGGCAGAGTCGCCCACAGGCACAGGGCCGCCGGGAGCCAGATGTGCAGGCGGGTGCGGCGCCTGGCACGCCCGGTGACAGGCAGGGGTCTCCGTGGGGCTTCGGGAGCGCGCATCGGCGGCCTCCTGTTTGAGGTCCAATGAATTGAGGATACGCTTCACGGCCTGCACGCGCTGTTCCAGGCTGTCCATGGGCTCGAAGAAGCGCAGCCGTTGTTCCGGATCCAGCCTGAACCTCACGGGGTCCGACTGTATCAGTGCAATCAGGCGTGCGGGATCCAGATCGGGATTGGCCTGGAAGGTGAACCGGCCGCCCTGGGGGCCTACCTCCAGCTTGCGCACGCCCAATGGCTGCAGGCGCAGGCGCAGCCGGGTGACCTCCATCAGGTTCTTCGCCTGGGCCGGCAGCAGGCCGAAACGGTCGATCATTTCCACCTGAAGTTCCCGCAGCGCCGCTTCCGATTCGCAGCCGGAAATGCGCTTGTAGAGAATCAGGCGCGTGTGCACGTCGGGCACGTAGTCGTCCGGGAGCAGGGCCGGGACACCCAGGTCCACCTCCGTGACCTCTGCCATGGGACGGTCCAGGTCCGGGATCTCGCCCTTCTTCAATGCCTTGACGGCACGATCCAGAAGTTCGTTGTAGAGCGTGAACCCGATCTCCTGGATCTGGCCGCTCTGGTCCTCGCCCAGCAGTTCGCCGGCCCCGCGGATCTCGAGATCGTGGGAGGCGAGGGTGAAGCCCACACCCAGGTCTTCCAGGGATTCGATGGCCTCCAGGCGCTTCACCGCGTCCGCCGTCATGGCCGAAGGATGCGGCGTGAGCAGGTAGGCATAGGCCCGGTGATGGGATCGGCCCACTCGCCCGCGCAGCTGGTGAAGCTGTGACAGGCCGAGCTTGTCGGCGCGGTCGATGATGATGGTGTTGGCGGTGGGTACGTCGATGCCGCTTTCGATGATGGTGGTGCATACCAGCACGTTGTGGCGCCGGTGATAGAAATCCAGCATGACGCGTTCCAGGGTGCTTTCGCGCATCTGGCCGTGGGCAATGCCGATATCGGCGGCGGGCACCAGCTCGGCCAGTTCCCGTGCAGTCTTCTCGATGGTTTCCACCGAGTTGTGCAGGAAGTACACCTGGCCGCCGCGGCGGATCTCGCGGGTGACGGCTTCCTGGATCAGCGCATCGTTCCACTGGCTGATGAAGGTCTTGATCGCGTGCCTCTCCATGGGCGGTGTTGCGATGATGGACAGGTCGCGAAGCCCTGAAAGCGCCATGTTGAGTGTGCGCGGGATCGGGGTGGCGGTGAGCGTCAGCATGTCCACCTCGGCGCGCAGGGCCTTGAGGCGTTCCTTGTGGCGTACGCCGAAGCGATGCTCCTCGTCGATGATCACAAGGCCCAGGTTCTTGAAGGTCAGGTTCCCCTGGATGAGCTTGTGGGTACCGATGACGATGTCCACACGGCCGTCCGCAAGCCCCTGCATCACCGCCTTCTGATCCTTGGCGGAGCGGAAGCGGGACAGGGACTCGATGTGGATCGGCCAGTCCGCGAAGCGGTCGGTGAAGTTCTGGTAGTGCTGCTGCGCCAGCAGGGTGGTGGGTACCAGCACCACCACCTGCTGACCGCTGTTGGCGGCCACGAAGGCGGCGCGCATGGCCACCTCCGTCTTGCCGAAGCCCACATCGCCGCACACCACCCGGTCCATGGGCCGTTCGGCGGCCATGTCCTCCAGGACCGCCTCGATGGCGCGGGCCTGATCCGGGGTCTCCTCGAAGGGGAAGGCGGCGGCAAAGGCCTGGTATTCCGTGGCCTCCACGTCGAAGGCGTGTCCCTTGCGGGCGGCGCGGCGGGCATAGATCCCGAGAAGCTCTGCCGCGACGTCCCGCGCCTTCTCCGCGGCCTTGCGCCGGATCCGGCTCCATTGTTCGCCGCCCAGCCTGTGCAGCGGCGCGTGTTCGGTGTCCGCGCCGGTGTAGCGGCTGACCAGGTGCAGGGACGCGACGGGCACGTAGAGCTTGTCGCCCCCCGCGTACTCGAGTGTCAGGAACTCCGCCTCCTGCCCGCCCACGGCGAGTTTCTGCAGACCCAGGTAACGCCCGACGCCGTGTTCCTCATGCACCACCGGCGCACCGGGGTGCAGGTCGGTGAGATTGCGGATGACTGCATCGGAATCCCGTGTCGGGCGCTTGCGCCGCCGTTCCTGCCGGACCCGTTCGCCGAACAGGGCGGACTCGGTGATGACGGCCAGCCCGCAGCAGGCCATGCGCATGCCGTCCTCGATGGGCGCCACGGTGATGGCCAGCCGCGCATCGCCATCCAGAAAGTCCTGCCAGTGATCCACGGGCGTGGGCCCAAGGCCAAAGGGCCGCAGGCTGTCGATGAGGAACTCCCGCCGTCCGGCGGATTCCGCAGCGAACAGCACGCGCCCGTCGAAGCCGTCGAGAAAGGTCTTCAGCGCCGCTGCCGGGTCGGCCTGGCGGATCCGGATGCGAACGTCCGGCAGGGCTCCCACGTCGAAATTGACGGCGGGTTCGGTCCGCTCCAGCTGTTCGGGGCGTTCCACCCGGACACCGGGACGGGCGGAAAGCCTGGACCTCAGCTCGTCCGGTGTGAGAAAGAGCTCTTGCGGGTCATGGATGGGCCGTTCACGGTCATGGCGGCGCTGTTCGTGGCGCTGCGCCGCCTGGGCGAGGAACTCTGCGGCCGCGGTCTCGATATCGCCTGCCTGCACCAGGCGTACGTTGCCCGGCAGGTAGTCGAACAGGCTGTCCAGCCTGTCGAAGAACAGCGGCAGGTAATACTCGATACCTGCCGGAGCCGTGCCCTGACTCACGTCGCGGTAGATGACGCTGGCCTGGGGGTCACCTTCAAAGCGTGTGCGGTATCGCTGGCGGAAGGCCTTGATCGCTTCCTCGTCCAGGGGGAACTCATGGGCCGGGAGCAGGCGCACCCGTTCCACCGTGTCCAGGCTGCGCTGCGTCTCCGGATCGAAGCTGCGGATGGACTCGATCTCGTCATCCAGCAGGTCCACCCGGAATGGGATGTCGCTGCCCATGGGAAACAGGTCGATGAGCGAGCCGCGTACGGCGAACTCGCCGTGTTCCATCACCTGGCTCACGCAATGGTAGCCGGCCTGTTCCAGGTTGGCCCGCAACGCGTCCCGATCCAGCCGGTCGCCCGTGGCAAGCATGAGCACGCGACCCCGAAGCCAGGCCCGCGGGGCGATGCGCTGCATGAGCGTGTTGACCGGCACCACCAGGACACCCCGTTCCAGATCGGGGAGCCGGTGGAGGATTTCCAGGCGCTGGGAGATGATGTCTTCGTGGGGCGAGAACAGATCGTAGGGGAGTGTTTCCCAGTCCGGCAGGGTGAGCACCGGGATCTGTTCGCCGTGCAGGAAGAACTCCAGCTCCCGCGCGAGCGTCTCCGCGTCCCGCGTATCCGGAACCATCACCACGCCGGGACCTGCATGGGCGCGCAACGCGCGCGCAATGGCCAGGCCCCGCGCGGCGCCGTAGAGCCGGCCCCAGCGGCGGATGCCGGGGCGCTCGGGAATCGGGGGCGGGGTCAGTGGGCTGTGCAGTGCGTGGGTGGACATCAGGGCAGTCGGTGTATGAACAAAAGACCGCCTATTCTACTGCACCGGGAATGGCGGCGCAGTAAAGCAATGGCAAGTCTCAAGTGGTCAGTGGCAAGGGAAAACCGCCCCGATCCTCCCCCGCATGGTGAGGGCGGGGGTCATTTCCCTTGCCACTTGAGACTTACCACTTGCTACTTACAAGTACGCATGCCCAGCAGGCTGTAGGCGGGACACCAGCTGATGACCGCTGTGGCCAGCGGGATGATGCCGATCCAGCCCCAGGGAGTCTGTGGGCCCACGAACACCAGGCTGATCAGCACGAGCCCCACGATGGCGCGCAGGGCGCGGTCCACGGTACCCATGTTCTTCATGCCTTCCAGATCCATGACCCTATCCTCGCGGTTGAGGGACAACATCATCAAGGATAGTGCGCGGCAGGGCGGATTTCAGTGATTTCATCACCCAGAGAAGTGGTGACGGGTGAACGGGCGGACCGGCGGCGGAGAGGATTGTGGATCGCCCGGTTTTCCTTGATCGACCTGTTGCCGCTTCCCTCGCGTGTACCGATGCGGTCTGCCTGGTCATTTTTCCGGGGATGATCCCTCAGCCACCGAGCGCAGGGCCCGGGTGTCCAGCAGATCGATCCGACCCCGCGCCAGGCTCACCCAGGCGTGGTGTTCGAACTCCTTGAGGACGCGGCTGATCACCTCCCGCGCGGTGCCCAGCTCCACGGCCAGGTCCTGGTGGGTGCAGTGCAGGGTGCCGGCGCTGTCGGCCAGTTCCAGCAGGCGATGGGCCAGGCGGGCATTCAGCCGCCCGAAGGCCACCTCGTCGATCAGCGCCATGAGTTCCGCGATGCGCCGGCCGTAGCCCTGGAACACGAAGCGGCGAAAGCCTGCCGAGTGCTCGATGCCTTCCATAAAACTGACCTCTGGAATGGCGATGCCCGTCACCGGGGATTCGCAAATCCCCTCGGCGCTGTAGCGGCTTCCGCCCAGGAGGCAGGACGTGGTCAGTACGCAGGATTCCCCGCCCTGAACCCGGTAGAGGACGATCTCCCGACCGCTGCCGGAGATCTGCTGTACCCGCACGGAACCCTGTATGACCAGGAGATACTGTTCACAGGCACTGCCGGGGCGGAACACGACGGTGCCCGCCGGGGCCTCCAGCGGGCAGGCGTCGCGCAGCAGCGCGCGCCCGACCGGGTCGTCCACCTGATCGAGCCGGGTGAAATGCCGGGTCCATGCGGGCAGGGTATCGGGGTTCATGGGCATGGCTCGTGTCAGTCCCGGTAGCGCTTGAGCAGGTCGTGGTAGGCGTCGATGCGCCGGTCGCGCAGGTAGGGCCAGATGCGGCGCACCTGCTCCGCCCGGGCCATGTCCACATCGGCCAGTAACACCGTCCCGGTGTCCGGGGGTGCCTGGGCCAGCATCTCCCCCTGGGGTCCGCAGACGAAGCTGGAACCCCAGAAGCGGCTGCCGGCGGTGGCGCCGCCGGGATCGGCCTCGAAGCCGGTGCGGTTGCAGGCGGCCACCGGCAGGCCGTTGGCGATGGCGTGGGCGCGCTGGATGGTGATCCAGGCGTCGCGCTGGCGGGCCTGTTCCTCCTCGGGGTCGTTCGGGTCCCAGCCGATGGCGGTGGGGTAGATGAGCAGTTCCGCTCCAGCGAGCGCCATGAGCCGCGCGCCTTCGGGGAACCACTGGTCCCAGCATACCAGCACGCCGAGGCGTCCCGCGGATGTGTCCACGGGTTCGAAGCCCAGGTCCCCGGGCGTGAAATAGTATTTCTCGTAGTACCCGGGGTCGTCCGGAATGTGCATCTTCCGATAGCGGCCGGCCAGCCGCCCGTCGGAATCCAGTACCACGGCGGTGTTGTGGTAGATCCCCGCCGCGCGCCGCTCGAACAGGGATCCGACGATCACGACCCCGTGTTCCGCCGCCGCTCGCGACAGGAAATCCGTCCCTGGGCCAGGGATGGGTTCCGCCTGATTGAATACCGCGGGATCCTCGGTCTGGCAGAAATACAGGCCGGTGTGCAGTTCCTGGAGCACCACCAGGCTTGCCCCGGCCTGTGCCGCCTCGGCGATGCCCGCCAGGCTCTTCGCCAGGTTCGCCTCACGGTCGGCACTGTTGGCCTGCTGCACGAGCGCGATCTTCATTGCGTTGTTTCCTGGGTGTGGCTGGGAGAAGGCTTTTTCAACGCAAAGGTACTAACACACAAAGCGCGGTCGGTCACCCGATACGGCCCCCCTATTCCTAAGAACCCATGGATTCAGGGAGACCGGCGCACAAGTCGTGCAGGACCTGCTCAAGGACCCGGTTGAACCCGTCCGGGTTCTCCATCTGCGGGAAGTGACCCGCTCCGGCAATGATAGCCTCGTTGACGTGCGGGGCGCAGCGTTCGCGCGCCGACCCCGGGATCAGGGCGCCGTTGATGGCGTGAATCGGGACTTGCAGGTCGGAGAAGGCCGGCGCCGGATTCCAGGCGAGCAGATCACGCCACAGGGGCAGGGCCCATGCCGTATCGGCCGTGGACATCTCCCATGTCAGGCGTTCCTTGAGTTCGGGCGGGGTGGCCTCAGTGCTGGTTTGCTCCACGAGCGCCGCAATGGCGGCCGGGAAGTCCGTCTCAAAGGGTGCTGCGATGGATTCCTGAACCTCGGGTGCCAACCCCCCGTAGTCGATGACGAACGTATCCACCAGGACCACGCCGGACGCGCGTTGTTTCAGGCCCCGGGCCGTCTCCAGCGCGACGGCGCCGCCCATGGAGTGCCCGATCAGAATGATGTTGTCCGCGCCGAGAGCCCCGGCCGCGTTCTCCATGTCCCGGGCGAGGCCGTCGACGGTCCATCGGGTTCGCCTGCCGGTACCGGTCTCCCCGTGACCCGCCAGGTCCGGTGCGGCGACCCGATAGCGGCTGGCAAAGTGCGAAAGCTGCGGGGCCCAGTAGGAACGGCGGCAGGTCCAGCCGTGGATGAACAGCAACAAGGGTTCGCCGGATCCGCGGCAGTCACAGGCCATGGCGATATCGTCGTCTGTGGCGAGGATGCAATCGGGTGGCGATCCTTTCGCCTGATTATTGATCGGCGTCATAGGGTTTCTATTTGTCAATTAAGAGTTCTTGAAATTGTGACGATACTAACAACTATTTCACATGAAGTGGGGCGATCAGCCGTCGGGCCGGTGGTTCCGGGGGCATTCACCAGGTGGATTGGCAGGCGCAGGGGGCATCATGAGTGCAATGACGACGGCGGCCGGTATGGCCCCGACCACATTCCGACTGGTGGAGGGCATCTATGCCGCGGCCGAGGAGCCACGGGCCTGGCAGGGATTCCTGGAAGAACTGGTCAGGGCCACGGGTTCTCGTTCGGCACGTCTGCTGGTGATGAACGCCGAGGCCACCCGAGTCGACTCAAGTATCAAAGTCAACATCGACGACACCTATCACCGCCAATATGTGAAGCACTATGTCAACGCCTGTCCCTGGCGCCCCGAGTTGCGCCTCATGCCGCCGGGCCGCCTTTACTCCACCTATCTGGATTTCAGCTGCAAGCAACGGGACTTCTACCGCACCGAATTCTTTAACGAGTGGGCGGGTCCCCAGGATATCCATCACGGCGTGTGCGGAACTGTCTTCCGGGATGGCATGCAGGCAGTGCAGCTGCTTGTGCAGCGCACCCGCGGCCAGGGCCACTACTCACGACGAGAGACCGCCTTCCTCAACAACCTGGTGCCGCTCATCCGGCGTTCCTTCCTGCTCGCGCGGCGGATCAACGCCATGCAGGCGTATGGCGATGCGGTGGTGATCGCGGCCGAGCGCCAGGCGCTTCCATTCCTTCTGTACGACCAGCGAGGGCGTGTCGTCCATTGC
>SKOF01000065.1 GCA_007120155.1 Thioalkalivibrio sp.
ACGGCCCGCCCTATGGGTGTGGCAATCCATAGGGCGCCCCGCGGTGCCGAGGCGGGGCGCCTACGAGAAGGCCCCTGCATCGCAGCAACCCTCCGGATGAACAACCTATTGAGAGATTACATCTAGGGCGTTTCGGCCAGTTTGCCGCGCACGGCGCCTGTCGGCAGACGGGCGCCGTTTTTCTTGGTGTCCGGGCAGCGTTGCATGCCCGGGTGTGGCCGGGCCCGATCAGCTACACTGTTATTGGAGGTTTCGCGGGTAACTTATGGACATGGCGAGTGTTTGACGTCTAAAGTGACCCGGTTCCGGCCTGGATGGTCCGCCGAACCGACCGTGTGCGGCCACCGGCGCCGGGTATGCATGATCCGATATGGACCGGGCCGATCGGCCGGATTCAAATGACCGCGGTGATCAAATTGGAACGAGTGAGCCACTGGCTCGGACGGCTGGGCCCCGGGGGTCTTGCCGTCTGGGTGACCGCCGCCCTGCTGATCGCGCTGGCCTTCAGCCTGGCAAGGCTGACCTGGGCGGTGCTCTACGCCGAGGCCGTGGTCGCGGAAGCGCCCGCGCCGGACCCGTTGATACGGGTCGAGGGCCTCAACGGGGTATCCCCGTCGCCTCCCGCGCTGGATTCGGTGGCGCGCCTGCATCTGTTCGGCCAGGCCTCGCCCGCGGATCGGCCGACCATGGTGGACATCGACGCACCCGAGACCCGGCTTCGCCTGCAGTTGCGGGGTGTGGTGGCGGTTGTCCCCTCGGGTCAGGGCATCGCGCTGATCGCCAGCGATTCCGGCGAGGAGCGCCACTACCTCCCCGGTGCGGAAATACCCGGGGGCGCCAGGCTCGAGCAGGTGCATCCCGATCGGGTGGTGCTGAGCCGGGCCGGGCGGTACGAACTGCTGCGCCTGCCCAGGGACGCGCCCCTGTCCGGCGAGGCCCCGCAGGGCCCCGCCGCGCAACCCGGGACGGGCGCGGGCGGAGCGTCCCTGCCGGCGGAGACACGCCGCCAGTGGCTGGAGGATCCCACGGCCCTGTTCGATGCGGTCCAGGTCCAGCCGGTCATGGAAGGCGGTTCTATACACGGTTTTGCCATCTCGCCGCGCAGGGATGCCAGAATGTTTCGCGAGATCGGGCTGCGGCCCGGAGACGTGGTGACATCCGTCAACGGTATCGCGGTGGCGGGCATGTCGGATCCGACCGCCATCCGGGACCAGCTGGCCGGGGCCAGCGAGATCAGGCTCGACATCGAGCGCAACGGGCGGCCCGATACGGTGGTCATTCCGATCGGCCAGTAAGGGATTCGCAATCGAGCGCCGTTCAGTCGGCGCCCGGGGGACAGATCGATGAGTGGTGTGCAGCGAAGAGCAGGATCCGGGGTTGTCCGGCGATGCCGTCTTGCCGGGTTTGGGCTGCTGCTTATGCTGCTCACCGCACCCGGCTGGCTCAACGCGGACGACATTGTGCTCAACCTCAAGGAGGCGGACCTCCAGGCCCTGATCAGCATGGTCTCCGAAGAGACCGGCACCAACTTCGTGGTGGATCCCCGGGTTCGCGGCCGTGTCACGGTGATCTCGGGCGCGCCGGTCAGCCGGGACGAGCTCTATCGCATCTTCCTTTCCGTTCTCCGTATCCACGGTTTCTCCGCGATCCCCGGCGAAGGCGTGGTCAAACTGGTGCCCGATGCCCTGGCCAAGCAGGCGGAGGTGCCCACGGTCACCGAACCCGGCGTGCGCCGGGGTGACGAATACGTCACCCGCGTGATTGCGGTGGAGCATGTGGATGCGGCCCAGCTGGTGCCGATCCTGCGTCCCCTGGTGCCCCAGAGCGGCCACCTGGTGGCTTCGGCCGAATCCAACGTGCTCATCGTCTCCGACTCCGCGGCCAACGTGGATCGCATCGCCGAACTGGTGTCGCGCATCGACCTGGATGGCCGTGAGGAGATGGAGCTGATCCCGCTGCGGCATGCCTCCGCCGCCGAGGTGGTGAGGGTGCTGACCGGCCTGCAGGGCGGAGAAGAGCGTGCCCGGACCCGGGTGCACATGGTGGCCGACGAGCGGACCAACAGCATCCTGCTGGGCGGCGACCCCAAGCGCCGCGTGGCCCTGCGCGCGACGATCTCCCATCTGGACACCCGGATCGACGGCGGCAATACCCAGGTGATCTATCTGCGCTACGCCTCCGCGGAGGAAATGGCCGATGTGCTGCGGGGCCTGCTGGAGGGTATGGATCTGCCGGAAGCCGGCGAAGGCCGCGCGGGCGCCCGGGGGGTGAGTATCCACTCCCACGAGAGCACCAACGCCCTGGTGCTCAACGGTCCTCCGGATGTCGTGCGCGATCTTCGCGCGGTGATCCAGCAGCTGGACGTGCGCCGGGCCCAGGTGCTGGTGGAGGCCGTGATCGCCGAGGTGTCCTCGGAGAAGGCCGCTGAACTGGGCGTGCAGTGGGGCATCGGTGATCCGAGAAGCGGTGTGGGCGTGGTGAATTTCGGTCGCACGGGCTCCGGCATCGTGGAGCTGGCCGGCGGCATCGATGCGTTCCTGCGCGGCGCTGTGGCCACGCCGCCTAGCCTGGGTGACGGCGCATTCATCGGCGGTGTCGGACGTTCCGGCTCCACCACCATCGCCGCGCTGGTGCGGGCCCTTTCGGGCGACAGCTCCAGCAATATCCTGTCGACCCCGAGCCTGATGACCATGGACAACGAGGAGGCGGAGATCGTGGTGGGCCAGAATGTCCCCTTCATCGCGGGGCGTTCCATCGAGCAGTCCGGACAGGCCTTCGATACCATCCAGCGCGAGGACGTGGGCGTGATGCTGCGCATCAAGCCCCAGATCAATGAAGGCAATGCCATCCGGCTGGAGATCGAACAGGAGGTCTCACAGATCGCGCCGGGCGCCAGCACGGCGGCGGACCTGATCACCAACAAGCGCAGTCTGCGCACCATCGTCATGGTGGAGGACGGCCAGATGGTGGTGCTCGGGGGCCTCATCGACGACCAGCTCGTGCAGACCCGGGACAAGGTACCCGGCCTGGGTGACATCCCGGGCCTTGGCCGCCTGTTCCGCTATGACACCGCGCGCATGGAGAAGCGCAACCTGATGGTGTTCCTGCACCCGGTGATCGTGCGTGACGCCGCCGTGCAGGATCAGTTGACCTCCTCAAAGTACTCTTTCATCCGGGCCCAGCAGGTGGCCGCCCGGGGTCGGGACGTACTGATGATGCCGGATGACACGTCACCGGTGCTGCCGCCCTGGGAGACGCTGCTGGACCTGCCGCCGCCGTTCGAAGCCGCCGGGGCGGTGTACACCCTGGAGGAACCGGGCAGCCTCAATGTGAGGCCGCCCCCGGCGAGGCCATGAGCACGCGCCCCTCAGTCGATGATGCGGGTCTTGCAGGGGAGGGGTCGGCGGCTCCCCTGGCGCCCGAGGCCGATGAGCGGCAGTTCCGCGGTCTGAGTTTCGGTTTTGCCCGGCGCCACGGCGTGGTGGTCCTGGAGGACGCCGGGGACGCCGGCGGACAGGCGCACGTGGCCTGCCGCCCCGGCGTGAGCAGTGCCACGCTGGCGGAGCTGCGGCGGCACCTGGGCTGCCCCCTGAGCATCGAGCGCGTCTCCCAGGAACGTTTCGACGCCCTGCTTCGTGCCCGCTACGAACACAGCTCCAGCGACGCCATGCAGCTCATGGGCGACATGGGGGACGAGGACCTCAACAGCGTCGCCCGGAGTCTGGCCGAACCCGAGGACCTGCTGGAGACGGAGGACGACGCGCCAATCATCCGGCTCATCAATGCCCTGCTCACCGAGGCGGTCAAGGAGAATGCCTCGGACATCCACGTGGAGCCCTTCGAGAACCGGCTGGTCGTGCGCTTCCGGGTGGACGGCGTGCTGCGCCAGATCCTGGAGCCGCCGCGGGTGCTGGCGCCGCTGATCACTTCGCGCATCAAGGTGATGGCGCGCCTGGACATCGCGGAGAAGCGCCTGCCCCAGGACGGGCGCATCTCGCTGAAGGTGGCCGGGCGCGCCGTGGACGTGCGCGTTTCCACCCTGCCGTCCGGCCATGGCGAACGGGTGGTTCTGCGCCTGCTGGACAAGCAGGCCGGCCGCCTGGATCTCGCGCAGTTGGGCATGGACGACCGCACCCACGAGGTCATGCGCCGCGCCATCCGCAGACCCCACGGTATCCTGCTGGTCACCGGCCCCACCGGCTCGGGCAAGACCACCACCCTGTACGCCGCGCTTTCGCAGCTCAACGATCGCAGCCGCAACATCCTTACCGTGGAGGATCCCATCGAGTACGATCTGGACGGCATCGGCCAGACCCAGATCAACAGCAAGGTGGACATGACCTTCGCCCGGGGTCTGCGGGCCATTCTGCGCCAGGATCCGGACGTGGTGATGGTGGGCGAGATCCGTGACCTGGAAACGGTGCAGATCGCCGTGCAGGCGAGTCTTACCGGACACCTGGTGCTGTCCACCCTGCACACCAACACGGCCGTCGGTGCCATCACCCGCCTGCGGGACATGGGGGTGGAGCCCTTCCTGCTCTCCTCGACGCTGGTGGCCATCCTGGCCCAGCGCCTGGTGCGCCTGCTGTGCGACCGCTGCAAGGCGCCGTACACGGCCAACGAGAAGGACTGTCAGGTCCTGGATCTGCCGGCGGAGCCGGCGCCCACCCTCTACCGCGCGGTCGGCTGCGAGCACTGCAATCAGCTGGGTTACCGGGGGCGCACGGGCATCTACGAGCTGGTGGAGGTGGACGATGAATTGCGCGGCCTCATCCATGACGGCGCCGGCGAGCAGGCGCTGGAACGCCACGCCCGGCTGCACGGTCCAAGTATTCGTGCCGACGGCCGCCGCCGCATCCTCGCCGGCCACACCACGGTCGAAGAGGTGCTGCGGGTTACGAAGGAAGACTAGTGGCGTTGATCAGTGGCAAGTGGCAAGTGGCAAGTCTCAAGTGGCAAGGGACACCACCCTCACCCCGGCCCTCTCCCTGAGGGAGAGGGAGAAAGTCCTGTGATTTTCCTTGCCACGTGCAACTTGCCACTTGAGACTGCTTTCAATGCCTGCCTTTGAATACAGTGCACTGAACCCCGGGGGCCGCGAGGTCCGCGGCGTCCTGGAGGGCGACACCCCGCGCCAGGTGCGGCAGCAGTTGCGCGATGGCGGGCTGACGCCGCTGGAGGTGGAGGAGGTGCGCAGCCGCGAGGGGCGGCGGGTGCGCCTGCCGGGCTTCTCCCGTGGTATCAGCGCCATGGATCTGGCCCTGCTCACCCGCCAGCTGGCCACGCTGGTGCGCTCGGGTCTGCCCCTGGAGGAGGCGCTCGGCACGGTGGCGCGCCAGAGCGAGAAACCGCGCATCCGCAACATGCTCATGGCCGTGCGCACCCGGGTGATGGAGGGCCACTCGCTCGCCCGGGGGCTGGCCGACTTCCCCCATGTATTCCCGGACATCTACCGCACCACCGTGGACGCGGGTGAACAGTCCGGCCACCTGGAGGTGGTGCTGGAACGCCTGGCAGATTACACGGAGAACCGCCAGCAGATGCGCCAGAAGATCCAGCTGGCCATGTTCTATCCGGCCCTGCTCACGGGCATGGCCCTGCTGGTGACCGTGGCGCTGCTCACTTACGTGGTGCCGGAGGTGGTGCAGGTGTTCCAGGGCATCGGCCAGGAGCTGCCATGGCTGACCCGCACGCTGATTGCGCTGAGCGACGGCCTGCGGGAGTACGGGCTGCTGATCCTTGTTGCCATGGTGGCGGTCGTGGTGCTCGCCGGTTGGCTCCTCAGGAAACCCGGACCGCGCAGCGCCTGGCACCGATTGCAGCTTCGCCTGCCGCTGTCCGGACGGATGACCCGGGGGATGAACACCGCCCGGTTTGCGCGCACGCTCTCCATCCTGTCGGCCAGCGGCGTCGCGGTGCTGGAGGCGCTTCGCATCGCGGCCCAGGTGGTGGCCAACCTGCCCATGCGCGAGGCCATCCAGACCGTCACCCAGCGGGTGCGCGAGGGTTCCGGGATCGGTGATGCCCTGGAGCGTTCCGGCTATTTTCCGCCGATCACCGTGCATCTGATCAAGAGCGGCGAAGCGAGCGGCAGTCTCGACGACATGCTCGAGCGCGCCGCCGTGAACCAGGAGCGGGAACTGGAGACGCGCATCGGCATGCTCATGGGTGTCCTCGAACCGCTCCTGATCCTGGTGATGGGCCTGATCGTGCTGGTGATCGTGCTGGCCATCCTGTTGCCCATCTTTGAACTCAACCAATTGGTGAACTGAAATGATTGCGCGAAACCGCATGCTGCCGGCGTGTCTGCTGACGCTCGTGGCGGCCCTGAGCGCGCCGGCCTGTCAGACCCTGGACGAACCGGTCTCCGAGGCGTCCCACGTGGCGAGGCTCGTGGTCTTTCCCGCCCCCGGTTCCGCGCTCGACCCGGCCTCCGAGGCGGGTCTCGGGCGCCTGTCCGTGGCGGCCGGTGTGCCGCTGGAGTACATGGATCGGGCGGGCGGCGGTTACCGGGTGGTGACCGTGGAGCCCGTCACCGAGGACCAGGTCCGAGAGATCATCCGGCGCCTGCTGGATCACCCGGCCGTGACCCACGCGGCGGAGGACCGGCGCGTGACGCATCAGTGAGGGGCAGGTGACCGTGTCATGAATGCACGCACCATGAGACGTTCCTGCACATGGCTGGTCGCGGTCGCATGTGTCCTGCCCCTGTCGGTCCTTGCCACACCCACGGATCGCATCATCGTCAGGGTGAGCGAGGCCATGCGCCCGGCGGTGCTTGCCGGTGGCGCCCCCGCGCCGCGCGCCGACGAGCGGGTGGCGGCGGCATCCGCCGCGACCGGGCGCGAGGTGACCTGGCTGCGGGCCATGTCCGGAGGGGCCGACGTGCTGCGCCTGCCCGAGGCGCTGCCCGAGGAGGAGGTCATGGCCGCGGCGCAGGCGCTGATGACCCTGCCCGGGGTGGAGTATGCCGTGCCGGACCGGCGGGTGTTTCCCATGCGCCAGCCCAATGATCCCGGGTTCAGCGACCAGTGGCATCTTCAGCCCCCTCCGCCTGCGGGTGAATACTTCGGTATCAACGCGCCAGCCGCCTGGGACATCACCACGGGCGATGCCGTCACCGTGGCCGTGGTGGATACGGGCATCCGCTTCACGCACGAGGACCTGCGCGGCAAGATCCTGCCGGGCCATGACTTCGTCAGCGAAGACGTCCGGGTGGTGGACGGCCAGGCGCAGCGCTTCTTCTTCACCGCGAACGACGGCGATGCGCGCGATCCCGTGGCCGCCGATCCCGGTGACTGGGTGACCGGTAGCGAAGGCGTGGCCTGGGGCTGTCCCTCCGGCTCCAGCACCTGGCACGGCACCTACATGGCCGGGATCATTGGTGCCGCGACCGACAATGGCGTGGGTCAGGCGGGCGTCAATTGGGGTGCCATGATCCTGCCGGTCCGCGCCTTGGGCAAATGCGGCGGCTACACCTCCGACGTGGTGGACGGTATCCGCTGGGCGGCGGGCCTGCCGGTGCCGGATGTGCCCGTCAACCCGCATCCCGCGCGCGTCATCAATCTCAGCCTGGGCGGCCGGGGGATCTGCCACAGCTTCTGGCAGAGCGCGATCAACGACGCCACGAATGCGGGCACACTGGTGGTCACCGCGGCCGGCAATGCATCGCCGCTCGGCGAGTCACTGGACCTCGTGTCCTGGACGCCCGCCACCTGCGGCAACACCCTGACCGTGGCCGCGACGGACCACAACGGCAATCGCGCCGCCTTCAGCAACTACGGCGCGGCCGTGGACATCAGCGCGCCCGGTATCGGCATCCGCTCGACCGGTAATGCCGGCACCACCTACCCCCTGGGGGATGTGTATGGAACGGTCACCGGCACCAGCGGCGCCAGCGCTCAGGTGGCCGGCGCCGCCGCGCTGATCCTCAGCCGCAATCCCGGCCTTTCGCCGGGCCAGGTGGCGGCGATCCTCACGGGGAACGTGACCGGGTTTCCGGGGGCCGGCTGCGGTTCCCAGGTGGGTTGCGGCAGCGGCATACTCAATGCGGGCCTGGCGGTGGCGGGCACCCCGGACCCGGACGCGGGCGAGCGGCCTGCGGGTGCGGTGGACTTCGGCGCGGTGTCCGGCGCGGACAAGGGCGCGGTGGTCACGTCCGGCGCCGTGGCGTTGAGCATCCCGGCCGGCGGGCTTCCCGTCTCCGTGCAGGGCGGCGAGTACAGTATCGGATGCGACGGCGGCTTCACCGCGCAGGCGGGCACGGTCGGTGACGGAGACACGATCTGCGTGCGCCATGTCGCATCGGCCTACCCGGAACACCCTGCCGCCACCCTGCTCGCCGTGGGCAATTACCGGGCGGCCTTCGTGAGCACGACCGGTCCTGCGGTCACACGGCCCGATTCCCTGTCCGATTTCAGGCCGCAGACGGGCGTCAACCCGGAAGACATGGTGACCTCGGAGATCATCCGGGTGCAGGGCATCGACGCCCCTGCGCCGGTGCAGGTGAGCGGTGACGCACCCGGGCGCAACAGCCGCTACAGCCTGAACTGCGACTCGGAGTCGGCCGGATTCATCGCCGAGGCCGGGTACATCGCACCCGGCGGCAGCATCTGCGTGCGGCACGTGGCCCCGGAGGAGCGGGGTACCGAGGCCACCACGACCCTGACCATCGGCGGCGAGTCCGTCTCGTTCACCACCACGACCCGCAGGTCCTCCGGCGGCGGCGGTGCGTTGGCGCCGTGGTTCCTGGCGGTACTGCTGGCCTACGCGGGTCTGCTGCGGTCCAGGAGGATCAGCAGGCCGCCGCAGGCAAGCCCCGCAAGGGCCCCGTAAAGGTGTGCATCCACGATGACGTTGCCGCCGATCAGCCGGGCCGTACCCTCACCCGGGCCCAGGAACTGTTCCACCGTGAGTTTCACCGCAAGCAATCCCAGCAGGACCCCGCAGATACCGGGCAACCGTCGGAATCCGGCCAGGGCACCGGCGGCAATGAGTCCATGGAGGATGCCCGAGAAGCCCGCGTACCAGGGCACCTGGGGGGACAGCAGGAGCAGGCCCAGGCTGACGCCGGCCCCGCAGGCCAGCACCGTTGCGGCCCAGCGCCCGGCTGTCATGGCCGGACCCAGCAGGGCCCAGACGACGGCAAGCCCCGCCAGGTTCATCAGCAGGTGGCTCCAGCCCAGATGCACCAGGTGCCCGGTCACGAGGCGCCAGGGCTCCGCCAGGACCACCGCGCGTTCGAGGCGCCAGCCTTCGGGCCCGCCGGTGATCTGCAGGGCCACGGCCGCGACAGCCAGGGCGATCGGCAGCGCCCAGCGGGCAGGTGTGGCGGATTGCCGTGAACCGGTCATGGGGGCCGTCCGTCAAAAATGGCAGAATAGTCCGTAATGCGAACCACAGGAAAACTTCGGGTCATGAAACAGAGTATTTCACGCAATCGACGCGCAACGCGCGGGTTCACCCTGATCGAGGTCATGGTCGTGGTGGTCATCCTCGGCATTCTGGCCGCCATCGTGGTGCCGCGCATCATGGACCGCCCGGACGAGGCGCGCGTCACCAAGGCGCGCAATGACATCCGGGCCCTGGAGAGCGCGCTCAATCTCTATCGCCTGGACAACTTCCGCTATCCCACCACGGATCAGGGTCTGCGCGCCCTGGTGGAGCGCCCGGGGGGACAACCCGAGGCCCGCAACTGGCGCAGCGGCGGATACATGGACCGACTGCCCACCGACCCCTGGGGCAATCCCTACCAGTACGTGCACCCGGGCCGCCACGGGGACATCGATATCTACAGCTTCGGCGCCGACGGCCGGCCGGGCGGCGAAGGCATCAACGCCGAGATCGGCAACTGGAACATCGATTGAGCAGCACGCCGCCGGACAATCGGGCGCGCCCGGCGCGGGTCCGGGGTTTCACCCTCATCGAACTGGTGGCGGTCCTGTTCATCATCGGCGTGATGGCCGCCTTCGCCGTGATCGCCATGGGCGACGGCGGACATGACCGGATCATGGAGCAGGAGGCCCGGCGCCTGGCGAGTCTGCTGGAACTGGTCCGGGACGAGGGCATCCTCAGCGGCGAGACCCAGGCGGTCGGGTTCACCCGCCAGGGTTACGTCTTTCTTCGCCAGTACCGGGTCGATGAGCGCAGTTACGAGTGGCTGCCGGTGGAGGATGACCGGGTGCTGCGCCCCCGGGATGTGGCGGACCGCAACCTGGAGTTCACCCTGTACGTGGAGGGGGTCGCGGTGACGCTGCCCCGTGCCACCGACCGCCCGCCGCCCCATGTCTATCTCGGTCTGGCGGGCGAGATGACCCCCTTTCAACTGGACATCGCCCCCGAGGGCGCACGCACGGCCGCCTGGCAGGTGCGCAGCCTGCCCGGCGGGCGTGTCGAGATGCGAAGGCCTTGAGAACAGTGGCAAGTGGCAAGTGGCAAGTGGCAAGGACGGCACAGCAGGGTGGGTTCACGCTGCTGGAGGTGCTGGTGGCCGTGGCCATTCTCGGGGTGGCGCTGGGGGCGCTCATCAAGGTGGGCAGCGACAACGCCGCCAATACCGCCTACCTGCGTGACCGGACCTATGCCCACTGGGTGGCGCTCAACCAGGTGACCCGCTACCAGGTGGGGCTCGAGGCGGTGCACGGTGGCACCCGGCGCGGCGTCAGCGAGATGGCAGATCGCCGGTGGTACTGGCAGGCCACGCTGAGCGACGAGGACGTCAGGGTGGAGGGCATCGCGCTGGAAGGCCTGACCCGCCTGGAGGTGGAGGTCCGCGACCGGGATGACGCGGACGCGACGCCACTGGCCCGGGTGGTGGGGTTTCTGCAATGAGACAGTGGCAAGTGGCAAGTGGCAAGTGGCAAGGGAAGGCCGGAAGTCCAACCCAGGGCGGGTTTACGCTGCTTGAGCTGCTGGTGGCGCTTTCGGTGTTCGCGTTCGTGTCCGTGATGGCCTACGGGGGATTGCGGGTGGTGCTCGATACCCGGGGACACACGGATCAGGCGTCCCGGGACCTGGGCGAACTGCAGGTGGCCCTCACGCTGCTGAGCCGGGATCTGGCCCACGTGGTGGCGCGTCCGGTGCGGGATGTCCATGGCGATCCCCAGGCGCCTCTGCGCTTCAACGCCTACAGCGACCGGCCCCGTCTGGAAGTGGTGCGCACCTCGTCCCGCTCGGGCCTGCAGCGCGTGGCGTGGGAGATCGACGAGATGCGGCTGTACCGGATGTACTGGACCGCGCTGGATGGCGCCGATCCCGCCGAGCCTCAAGGGCGCCTGCCTGTCATGGGTCCGGTGGAGGATGCGCAGCGCACGGCACGCGGCGTGACCGACTGGAGCCTGCGGTTCCATTATCACCTGCCCGACGGCACCTTCGGCACCTCCGAAAACTGGCCGCTGGAAATCAACCCGGGTGCCCTGGATGAGCTGCCCGTCGCGCTGGAACTCACCCTGGCGCTGGACGGCGGCGGGACGGTCACCCGCTGGCTGGCGGTGCAATGATGCCTCGGGCCTCGAGACCACCGGGACCCGCGTCCTCGCGTGGCCAGCGGGGCGTGGCGCTGATCACCGCCCTGCTGGTGGTGGTGCTGGCCACGGTGGCCGCCGTTTCCATGACCTCGCGGCAGCATCTGGACATCCGCCGGGCAGGCAACGTGCTCAACCAGGACCAGGCCTGGCTCACGGTGCAGGCCGCCGAGCGCTATGCCCTCAAGCTGCTTACCGGACCCGAAGCGGAAGGCGATCGGGATCTGCCCTGGGAAGGCTGCCTGTCGCCCGTGCTGCGGGTCAACCTGGCCGATACCGAGATGGACATCTGGGTCGAGGACATGCATTGTCGTTTCAATCTCAACAATCTCTCCAGCGGCAACGAGCTGGCCGTGAACGGGTTCATCCGCCTGCTGGAGAACTTGCGCACCGAGTACCCGGAACTGGCGTTCGATCCTGAGCAGGTGGTGGCCGCGGCCCGGGACTGGATGAACCCCGAGACCGACGACCCGGTCTACCGGCTTGCCGATCCGCCCTACCTGAGCGCCAACCGCATGATGATGGTGGCCGGCGAGATGCGGCTCGTGCACGGCGTATCCGCCGAGTTGTGGGAGGCGCTCGCACCGCTCGTCACGGCCCTTCCCGCGGCAGGCACCCAGCTGGACACCGAGAACGCCGCCGACATGCTGCGCGAGGCCTTTCCGGCCACCGGGGCCGCCCAGACGCGCGCCACCTACTACCGCCTGGGCGTCCATGCGCAACTGGCCGGACGCCGCCTGCTCATGTGCAGCCTGCTGGACACCGCTTCGGGGCGGGTTGTCTGGCGTCTGCAGGGGGCGTGCGATGCCTGATACGATATGTCGCCGGGCGCCGACGCCCAACCGCCACTGATGGGAGCACCGTCAAGATGATCCAGCGAAACCTGCTGCTGCGATTGCCGGAACACGATGGCCCGGCGGCCTTCGTGCTGCGTGACAGCGCCGGCAACCTCCTGATGGGCGGCGCGGATGAGCTTTCCCGGCTGGCGGAGCTTGCCCGCAGCGTGCCCGTGCCCACGGTGCGCGTGCTGGTGCCCGGCACGCGGGTGCTGCTGACCCGGACCACGGTGCCCACCCGAAACCCCCGGGCCCTGCAGCGGGCCCTGCCCTACGCCCTGGAGGACCAGCTGGCCGGGGACGTGGAAGCCCTGCATTGCGTGCCCGGCCCGGTGGAGGAAGACAACACCGTGCCGGTGGCGGTGGTGGAACGCGCTCTGATGGATGACTGGCGTGAACGCCTCGCTGCCGCCGGACTCGATGCCCGCGCCCTGGTGCCGGAGACGGCCGTCCTGCCCCGGGACGAGGAGGGCGGCTGGCTGCTCTGGCTCGAGGGTGACGAGGCGTGGCTGGCCCTCGGAGCGGGGGACGGCCTGGCCCTGGACCGGGACAATGCCGCCATGCTCGTGCGGATGCGTCTGGACGAGACGCCCGACGGTCAGCACCCGGCCCGCATCGTGATCGTGTGTCACGGACCCGCGCGGGAGTCGGACAGTGCCCTGGACGAGCCGGGGGTCTTCGGAGACGTGCCGGTGGTGCGCCGAGAGAGCGAGGAACCGCTGTTGGAGGAGATCTCCCGGCACCTGCCCCCGCGTCCGCCGTTCAATCTGCTCGCGGGGCCCTATGGCCGTCGCGAGCAGTGGAGCCACCTGTGGCGTCCCTGGCGGGTCGCCGTGATCATTGCGGTGCTCTGGGGGGCGGTCCACCTGATCCAGTTGCACACCGAGATCCGTTACATGGGCCAGCAGCAGGCCATTCTGGACGATCGCATGCGCGATATCTATCAGGCCGCGTTCCCCGGAAGCCGGGCCGGCGGTGATCCGAGACGTCAGATGGAGAGCGCGCTGGTGAGCCTGACCCGGGGCGGGTCCGATGAGGCCGGCCACGATTTCCAGGCGGCGCTGGCGCATGTGGCCCCCGTCCTGGTGGAGGTGCCGGGCTTCCGGATCGAGGGCCTGCGCTACCGGCCGGGCCAGATGGATCTGGACCTGCGGCTCGACAGTCTCCAGGCCCTCGACGGACTGAAGCAGCGCCTGGAGCGGGGGGACCAGTGGTCCGTGGAGATCCTCTCGGCCAGTGCGCAGGACGACTTCGTGGAAAGCCGTATTCAGGTGAGGAGGGCGGGCACATGAATGCCTTCTGGGCAAGGCTCGGTTCCCGTGACCGGCGCATCCTGATCATCGGCGCCGTGTGCCTGGGCGTCATTCTGCCTTACTGGCTGGTCCTGCAATCGCTCACCGAGCAGGCCGAACGCATGGAGCGGTCCGTGAGCGCACTGTATGAAGACGTGGCCTGGATGCAGGCGGCCGCCGAGCGGGTGCGCGGTGTCGAGGGCGGCGCCACAGGGGCGCCCGCTGCCGCGGGAGACGGGTCCCCCCTGAGTGTCATCGACCGTACGGCGCGGGAAGGGCCCCTGACCGGGACCGTGCGCCGCGTGCAGCCGGAGGGTGCCGATGCCGTGCGCGTGTGGCTGGAGGACGCGCCGTTCGACGATCTGATCCTCTGGCTTGGTACCCTGGAGACCCGCTACGGGCTTCGCGTCACGAGCCTGGTGGTGGACCGTCAGCCGGTGGAGGGGCGCGTGAATGCGCGCTTGAGCCTGGAACGGGCGGGAGGCGGACAATGATGAAGGATGAAGGATGAAGGACGCCTGACTTGAGGAGTGATCGCCGTGCGCACCGCACCTGGGTGGCCTGGGCGCTGACGGGCCTGCTGGCCTACGGGGTGTTCCTGGTGGCCCTCCTGCCGGCGGGTCTGGTCTGGGATCAGGCCGGGCAGCGGGGCCTGCTGCCCGACGGGTTGTCGGCCCGGGCCGTCACCGGCACGCTATGGTCCGGATCCGCCGCCCGTCTCAGGCTGCCAGGGGCGGTGACGGCCGAGCGGGTCACCTGGCGCTTCCGGCCCGGCGCGTTGCTGGGCGGACGCATGGGCTGGACGGTGTCCGCCGATCTGGCCGATGGGCACCTGCAGGGCAGCATGGCTGCCGGCATCGGTGGTATCCGGGTGACCGATACCCGGGCCGACCTTTCCGCCGCCGCGGCTGTTTCTCCGCACATGGTGCTTCCCGTGGTGATCGAGGGCCGCCTGCTGCTGGACCTGCGGCAACTGGTTTTCGACCGTGACGGGCGGGTGAGGGAGGCCGAGGGCGTGCTGGGGTGGCTGGAGGCGGGCGCTGGCATCCCCGAGCCGGTGGCGCTGGGGGATCTGCGCGCGGACCTGCAGGCCACCGGGGAGGGCGGGCTGCGGCTGCTGATCGGTGATCAGGGCGGGCCGCTGGTGGCGCGGGGCCGGGTGGACGTGATGCCCGGCGGTCAGTATCGCATCGAAGGGGAGGCGGGCAGCCGCGAGGGCGCCGACCCGCGGCTGGTCCAGGCGCTGCGCATGCTGGGCACGCCGGATCCCGACGGCACGGTGCCCGTTGGCCTGTCCGGTTCGCTTTGAGGGGAATGTATGCCTGCCGTGTGATCCCGGGTGTCCCGGGGGTGCACATGCCGGGTTTGATGAAGTCCGCCGACCAGAACCGTTATGATGAACAACGCTCAACGCGATTCAGGATACTGATGTCTCAACATTCATTACAGGTGCCGCTTCTCCCGGTCATTCGCGCAACGCTGTTCACCCTGATGGTTGCTGCGGTCCTGGCCGGTTGCGCCATGCCCGGGGATCGCGTCCCGGACAACGATGCGGCGGCCTACCGGGAGGTTGCCGATGCGGTGGCGCGCAACGACTGCGCCGCGGCCCGTCGCGCCGTGGAGGCCATGAAGTCCAGGCATCCGGACAGCCGCCGGTTGCCGGATGCCTATCTGGAGTCCGGCTACGTCTGCCTGGGAACGGGAGATCTTGAGGCGGCGGAGGTCCTGGTCGAGGACTTCCTGGAGCGATTCCCCAGCCATCCCTCCGAGGATTACGGGCATTATCTCAGTGCGCTGGCGGCCTACGCCCGGTGGCGCGCCCTGCCGCCCGAGGCGCCGGGTGCCCACTCGGCCGATCAGGCTCGGGAGGCCTTCGGCCGGTTCCGTCTGCTGCTCACAGCGCATCCGGACACGGCCTATGGTTCGGACGTGCGTCCCCTGCTGATGGAGCTGCGCGAGGGTCTGGCGCGGGTGGAACTCACTGCCATTCGCAATGATCTGGATGCACGGCGCCATGACGCCGTCGTCCCGCGTGCCCGGTACCTTCTTACCCACTACGGAAACACCGAGTCCGCCCCCTACGCCATGGCCGCCCTGGTCAGTGCACACCGTGCGCTGGGCGAATCGGCCCAGGCACGGCGGCTTCTCCAACAGCTGGAGTCGGACTGGCCGGATCACCCGGTCCTCGACACGCTCGGCCCGGAACCGCGCGACGGCTGAAGGCCGCCGGCTGTGACCTCTCAACAGGTCGTCCATCCCCGGGGTTCCCGGGATGCAGGGATCTTCACGCGGGAGCCCGCAGCCGTAGGGCGGATAAGCGAAGCGCATCCGCCGAGCCCCTTGCCGACGGCGTGACCCCGCAGCGCGGGAGCCCGGCCCCCCTGGGCGAACCGGCCCGACACCGGCGGATCAATATTCGCCGGGAGGACCGGGCCCCGGCGCTACCGGGGTGTACACAGCTGGTTTCTCGAACGCAAGCCGGGACCGGTCACCGGGGCCGGCAACGGCGCTGGATTGAATCCCCGGATGGCCTGATGCAGGCTGGTGATGTTGCCGGACGCAGGGTGTCTGTCGATGCTGCACCGGATCACCGTGCTCATGCTTGTGCTTCCTCTTGTCCCCGGGGCGGTCAGCGCCCAGGAGCGCCTTGACCCGCTGACGGTCACCGCGCCGCGGCTGGATCGCCCCTGGATTGAAACCCCCGCCGCCCTGGACGTGGTGGAACGCGAGGATCTCTCCCAGGCCCGCCAGGGGCTGCAACTGGACGAGGCCCTGGTGCGCATCCCCGGGGTCAGTGCCCAGAACCGTTACAACTTCGCACAGGATCTGCGCGTGTCCATGCGCGGCTTCGGCGCGCGAGCCGCCTTCGGTATCCGCGGCATCCAGGTGCGGGTGGACGGCCTGCCCGAGACCACACCGGACGGGCAGACCCAGGTGGACGCCATCGACCTCACCGCGCTCGAGCGGATGGAAGCGATCCGCGGCCCCGCCTCGGTCCTGCATGGCAACGCCACCGGCGGCGTCCTGGAGATCACCACCCGCTCCGGACCTCCGGAGACGTTTGTCCAGCCGAGGCTGGAGGCGGGCAGCTACGGCTACCGCCGCCTGGGGGCCCAGACGGGCGGCCGGGAAGGGGACGTGGCCTGGCATGTGAGCGGCTGGGATCTGGCCATGGACGGCTACCGGGCGCACAGCCGGGCGGAGAAACGGCTGCTGCATTCGCGCGCGGACTGGACCCCGGGGGAGACGCATCGTCTCACCGCGCTGCTCACCGTGCTGGACGCACCGCGCACGGATGATCCCGGTGCGCTCACCTCGGCCGAGGTCGCCGACGACCGGCGCGCCGCCCATCCCAACGCACGGATGTTCAACGCCGGGCAGGCGGTCACGCAACAGCGCGCGGGCCTCGTCTACCGGGCGGATCCTGCCGGGGGCGGGCGGTTCGAGGCGCGCGCCTTCCACACCTGGCGGGACTTCGACAACCGGCTGGCCTTCGAGTCCGGCGGCATCGTCGAGTACAACCGGCTGTTCTCCGGGGCGGGCCTGCAGTACACCCGGGACAACCGCGTGGGTCCGTGGGCCGGACGCATGACGGCCGGACTGGATGTGGAACGCCAGCGCGACATGCGGCGGCGCCACGACAACCTGGGCGGCACGCGCGGTGACCTGACGCTGGATCAGCGCGAGACCGCCCGGGCCGCGGCCGTGTTCGTGCAGCAGGAAACGGCGCTCACCGAACGGCTGGACGCCACGCTCGGCCTGCGCCGCGACCGGGTGCGCTTCTCCATCGACGACCGCTTCCTGGCAGACGGCGACGACTCCGGACACCGGGATTTTCGCGAGACCAGCCACGCCCTGTCCATGGCCTACGCCTGGCGTCCGCGGCACCGCATCTACGCCACGTGGGGCACCGCCTTCGAGACGCCATCGTTCACCGAGTTCGCCAATCCGGATGGCGGTGGCTTCAACCCGGCCGTGGAGCCGCAGCAGGCCCGCAACCTGGAACTGGGTTTCAAGGGGTTCGCCGAGCGCATGCAGTACAGCCTCGCCCTGTTCAGGGTTGACGTTCGCGACGAACTCGTGCCTTTCCAACTGGCGGATCCCGACGACGATCGTACCTATTACCGGAACGCCGGTCGCACCCGGCGCCAGGGGCTGGAGGCCGGTCTTGTCTGGCTCCCGGCCGCGGACCTGGCGCTCACGGGTGCCTGGACCTGGTCGGATTTCAGTTTCCGGGAGTTCGTAGACGACGGCGCCTCCCAGGCGGGTCGGGAACTGCCCGCCATCCCGCGCCGGCAACTGTTCCTCGAGGCCGCCTGGCGCCCCGGGCGCCGTTACCTGATCGTCGATGTGCTCGCCCGGGATCGTCAGTTCGCCGACAATGCCAATACCGAACGGGTGTCCGGGTCGGCCGTGGTGAACCTGCGCGGGGGTCGGATGTTACGCAGCGGCGGGCTGGAGGTGGAGGCCTTCCTGGCGGTGAACAACCTCTTCGGCGAGGACTACTTCTCCAACATCCGGCCGAATGCCGCCTTCGGCCGTTACTACGAGCCCGCGCCGGGGCGCAACGTGTACCTGGGCCTGCACCTGACACGCCGCGCACATGATTGAACCCGACTGCGGAAACGCGAGCAAAGGCGAAAGCCATCATCCATCCGGGACACCCACGCAATGCGTGGAGCGATAGAATACGGATTGCGCCGTACAACGGGAGCACATACTCATGGCACACGTACTGCTCGAGGACGGCACGCCCGTCCCCGTTCACACCATCTTCTGCATCGGTCACAACTACGCCGCCCACGCCCGGGAGCGCGGCACCCCCGTGCCGGAATCCCCCGCCGTGTTCATCAAGCCCGACACCACGCTGGTGGTCGACGGCGGCCCGGTCCGGCTGCCCCGCCTGAGCACCGACGTGCATCACGAGGTGGAGATGGTAGCCCTGCTGGGTGACGGTGTGCTGGCACGGGCCGGGCGCGAGATCCCCGAGGCCGAGGCCCTCGCGTGTGTGCGCGGTTACGGGGTGGGCATCGACGTGACCGCCCGGGATTTTCAACAGCGCGCCCGGGAGGGTGGGTTGCCCTGGGCGGTGGGCAAGGGTTTCGACACCTTCGCGCCCGTGAGCCGGTTCGTGGACGCGGCCCGGGTGGCCGATCCGCAGGCACTGCGCCTGTGGCTGGAGGTGAACGGCGAGCGCCGCCAGGATGATCTGACCGGGGGCATGACCTTCGGGCTCGCGTCCGTGATCCATTATCTGTCGACCATATTCACGCTGACCCCCGGAGATCTCATATTCACGGGCACACCGGGCGGCGTGGCGCGCTTCGAGCATGGTGACCGCATCGAGGCCGGACTGGGGCCGGACGGCGCCCCCCCGCTGTGTACCCTGGCCGTCGGCGCCCTGCGCGAGCCCATGTTAAGCTGACGGGCCGCCCGCGGCGCTGTGCAAGGCGCCGCACAGCCCGTCACCGATGACCGAGGAATGCAATTTCATGTCGTATCGCACACTGTCCCTGATCCCGCTGGTGCTCTCCCTGGCCCTGTGGCTGCCGGCCTGCAGTCCGTCTTCCACCGCAGAGAACGAGGCCGCCGCCCCGGACGTCGCCGCCCATGTCGATGCGGCCGCGCTGGCCGCAGCCGAGGGATGGCTTGCGCTGGTGGACGCCGATGACTATGAGGCCAGTTGGCAGGCGACCGGGACCCTGTTCCAGCAGGAGGTGTCTGCCGGTGAGTGGCGGGACAGCATGACGCAGGTGCGCGAGGACATGGGGGCCGTGACCGAACGCCGCCTGCATGACCAGACGCTGGAGACCGTCATGCCGGGTGTCCCCGAGGGCGTGTACCTGATGCTCGAGTATCGTTCCGTGTTCGAGCGACAGCCCCAGGGCGCGGAACTGGTGGTGCTCGCCCGGCAGGATGACGGTTCGTGGGGAGTGATCGGGTACTTTTTGCAGTAAAGGTTGCAGGAGGAAGCGGAAAGTCACCGCCCGTCTTCCCGTAGGATGGGCAAAGCGCAGCGTGCCCATGCGGTTCCCGTGGTGACAAGTTACGGTCCCCTTGTCGCCGTCCCTTCCCGCATGGGTCCGCTTCGCTTGACCCATCCTACGGGTCACCCTCCGTATTCATCCTTCAATCCGGCGGCTTCCCCGGCCCCGCATCCTTGTCCTTGGTGATCAGATAGACGCCGCCCGCGGCCATGGCCATCCAGAGGATCAGCGACCATGCGCCGAGTATCTCCCACAGGCGGCCCATGAACAGCAGCATGACCGCGGCGAGGCCGAGGATCACATTGCCCAGAATGAAATGCAGGCGTTTCCTGTCTTCGGGTGAGCGCATGCGGCGATTGTAACAGCCCCGGAACCGGTGGGTTCCGGGGTCACCCGCCTCCGAGTCTCGGGTGATCGGCGCAGGGCCGGTCCAGGTGGTAGCCCTGGGCCATGTCCACGCCGAATTTGCGCAGCATGTCCAGCGTCGCCCCATCCTCCACGAACTCCGCGACGGTGACCTTGTCGAGTCCCCGGGCCACATCGATCATGGCCTTCACGAAGGCCTGATTGTCCCGGTTGTTGGGCAGATCGCGGATGAAGATGCCGTCGATCTTGAGGATCTGGACGTTCAGATACTTCAGGTAGGCAAAGGTGGAAAAGCCGGACCCGAAATCGTCCAGGCAGATCAGGCAGCCGGTGTGCTGCAATGCCTCCATGAAGCGTTGCGCGTCCTGCATCTCGACCACGGCCGCCGTTTCCGTCAGTTCGATGATCAGCCGTTTCGGATCCACACTCCGCTTCTCCAACTCCCCATGAATGTAATGCGGCAGGCCCGGGTCTTCCAGGCTGCGGCCCGAGATGTTGATGGACAGCGCGGGAAGGTCCGGATGGGCCGCCAGCGTCTCGATGCTGCGCTTGATCACCCACCGGTCGATCTCCAGGATCTGCCCGGTCTTCTCCGCCACGGGTATGAACTGGCCGGGCATGATGACGCGTTCGTCCTCCAGCGGATCACGCATGCGTACCAGTGCCTCCAGATGGCTCAGACTGCCGTCGCGGGTATGGTAGATACCCTGAAAATGCAGTTCGAGACGGTCCCGCTCCAAGGCCTTCGCGATGCGGCTGCGCCAGGTCATGCGCTCCACCATGGCCTGGGCGGTGTTGCGCGTTGCGTCGTAGACGGCCCAGGTGTTCTTGCCGCTGTCCTTGGCCTGGTACATAGCGGCGTCGGCGTGGGCCACCAGGTCCTCGGTGTTGTCGCCGTGTTCCGGATAACAGGCGATGCCGATGCTTGCCGTGAGACGAAGATTGCTGCCCCGGAAGCGCAACGGGATTGCCGAGATGGCGTGGATGATGCGTTCGGCCAGAGGCACCGGATCATCGCCCGGTCTCATCTCGATGAGGACGGCGAACTCGTCACCCCCCAGGCGCGCGAAGATCTCCCCGCCGCGCACCAGACTCGCCACCTCCCCGGCCGCCCGCACCAGCACCGTGTCGCCCGCCCGGTGGCCGAAGGTGTCGTTGATGTACTTGAATTCATCCAGGTCGAAGTAGAGCAGCGCGAAGCGCCTGTCGGCGCGCCGGGAGCGCTGGATGATCTGTTCCAGGTGCTGCTGGAACCGATGCCGGTTGTGCAGCCCCGTCAGGGCGTCGTGTTCCGCCAGGTAAATGAGCTGCTGCGCGGTCTGACGCTCGTGGGTGACGTCCTCGTAGATCCACAGCCGGCCGATGATCCTTCCGTCCGGATCCGGCACGGGATAAGAGAGTTGGGTGAGGATACGGCCGTCGTAGAGATCCACCTCGAAGCGTTCGCTGATCTCGTGGGTGTCCAGCACGTGCAGGATATGCCGGGAGGCGTGGTCCGGCCGCGCGAACCGGTGGGTGGAATGCTCCAGAACGTCCCGGCTCGGGCGCCCCACCAGCTCCACCGCCTCCGGAATGGCCCACATGCGCCGGAAGGCCGGATTCACATACTCCACCCGTTCGTCGCGATCCTCGAAGAGGATGCCGATGCTCATGCCGGACAGCAGCGCGGCCATGCGGCTCTGCTCCCGCTGGGCGACGGACAGCAGTTCCGCCTGCCTGTGTTCGGATTCGCGCAGCTCCGCGAGGGCCTTCATCAGCGCATCCCGGTTCCGCATGCGCTGGGTGATATCGTGACTGACGGACACGAAGCGCGGCGATTCGCCCTCGGGCGTCACGTACTGGAGAAAGACCTCCACCGGGGTGTCCGTGCCGTCCCGCCTGCGATGCGGCGTCTCGAAACGCAGGCTCGGCAGGCTTCCGTCGCGCAGCGGTTCGATCAGCTGGCGGAAACGGGGTTCGGGCAGCTCGGGCTTGATGTCGTAGGCGTGCAGGTTCAGCAGCTCCTCGCGGCTGTAGCCCGTCTGGTCCAGGGCTCCCTGGTTGACGTAGGTGAACCGCAGTGTCTCCGGGTCGAGCATGAAGACGCCGTCGAGCATCAGGTCCAGGGTGTTTCTGAATCCCCTGAGTGCCGATCGTTCGCGGCGCAGTTCCTCGTTGGCGGCCACCAGCGCGCTGGCGTCCATCACGTGACCCTGCAGGTAAAGCAGTTCGCCCGCCTCGCCGTGGATGCCCTGACCTCGTTCATGTACCCAGCGTTCGGTGCCGTCGCGGGCGATGATCCGGTACGAGATCTCAAAGGGGCGACGTGTCTGCAGGGACGCCTGCACGGCGTTCCAGACCGACTGCCGGTCCTGCGGATGGATCCACGACCCCATGGAGACGGTGTTCGGGTCGAGAAAATCCTCGATCCGGTAACCGCCCAGTTCCTCCACGTTGCCGGCCATGTAGACCAGCGGCCAGTCCGGCGCGTTCCTGCAGCGGTAGACGAAGCCGTCGATGGTGCCGAGCACCCGCAGCAGGTCGTCGCTGCTGCGGGTGCCGGCATGGCGCACCAGGCTCATCAGCCCCACCGCGGCGGTGATGGCGCACAGGGCGCGCAGCAGCTCTACCGGAATCCCGGTCGCGGCGAGGAAATCGCCGCTCGTGGCCAACCAGTCCGGAAGGCCCGCAGGGAGTGCGGATGGCCATGGCGTCAGCAGACCGTAGACGAGAAGCGCGCCGCCAATGACCGTGATCCGCATGGGCAGCCCGCGCTCGATCACGGCCACGTCGATACGTCGGGCACGCGCATGGCGCAGCGCCAGCAGTGCCGCGCCGGCCAGCAGCGCACCGGGCGTGCCGATGAAGTATCGGGCGCCCGCCGCGAGCCCCGCCAGCGAGTCGCCGGCCGCGACGGCCAGTGCGGCGACGGCCAGTCCCGCCGCGCCGTAAACCAGGAATGGATTGAGCCGGAGCCGGGCGCCGGGAACCTCCATCAGGCTGCGGCGGCCGAACTCCAGGAGCGGAACATACGAAAGGGTCAGGAGAAGGTGGGCAAGGCCCGCCAGCCAGGGGTCATCGCGCTGCAGCCGATGCCATTCCACGAACTC
>SKOF01000158.1 GCA_007120155.1 Thioalkalivibrio sp.
ATCATCGAGGATGCGGTGCGCATGGCCCCGGAGCAGTACTTCTGGACACACCGGCGCTTCAAGAAACGGCAGGCAATGGCGGACCCCTACCGCCGAACCTAGCGCGCATATCTCACCACCGTTCTACTGCGGCCGCCGATGTGCGCGCTGTGACGGGGTGTAGTCGCTACGACCGGTGGTGAGAGATCACAGCTAGGCGCAACCGCCTGCAGGGACCAGGGCCTGTCCAATCCGGCGCCTGAGCCGTGCGGCGCGCCGGTGAAGCTTGTGACGCATCAGGACGGGAAACCAGCGGGACAGCGGCAGCAGTTTCTTGCCCAGGGCCACACTCTTGATGTCCGCGCTCACCAGCCGCACCCGCCCGTGCGCATCCTCGCAGACGAGCAGGTTGTAGGTGTTCAGATCGAACAAGGGGATCGAGTGCTCCAGGAGAAACGCCTCGAGGCGATCCACCGCCTCCAGCAGCGTGTCGGCGCGATAGCGCCGCTCGACCGTCAGCCAGTGATGCAGCCGGCGGGCCGGCGTGCCGTCCTCGTTGACGATACGCTTCGACCACAGGGCCACGCCCTGGGGCGTCCAGACCAGACCGAAACACTCGGCCACGTGACGGTGCAGCACAGGGCCCAGCCGGCGGCGCAGCCTGCAGTACGCGCGCCACTCGGCCGAGGTGTATCCGAAGTAAGGCAGGGTTCGCCCGATCCGGCGGCGCAGCCTGTTCCGCCAGGTGGTGCGGCCCTGCTCCTCCGGGGGAAGCTCGAACTTGAGGCAACGCCCCGGATCCCCGGGGTCCAGGACGCAGATTCGGCTGGCGCTTCGGCCGATCACCACATGGCCACGCCACAGATCCGGTTCCACGGCGCGCGGCCCGGCACCACCGGCATCGCCGGCCGGTGCATCCGTCATGACGCGCCGAACCTGTCCGTGAGCATGCCGCGAATATGGGCTGCCACCCTGGGGGTATCGTTCACCGGTTCATAGCTCCAGTTCTCCAGCGGACCCGGGAATGAACGCGTGACGCCCTCCCGCCGCAGCTGGTGATGAAACACCACCAGCCGCTGGCTGTAACCTTCCAGGTCCACCACGTGGACGGGCTTTCCGGTACTGGCGGCCTCGGACACCATGGACACGGAATCCCCTGTCACCACGATATGATCGGCCAGGCCCAACAGGGCAAGGTAGGGGTTGTCTCCCTGACCATCCCAGATGAAGTGGGGCACATCCCGAAGCGCCTCGCGCAGCGCCTCCAGGTTCTCGCTCCCGGTGCGTCGGGAAGGAGTCAGGGCGATCCCCGCCCCGTGGTTTCGGGCCAGGGCGGCCAGCTGCTTGCCGATGGACGTGCTGACCTGGGGCGTGAGCCTGCAGGTGCGATTGGAGCCGCCCACCAGGACCGCCACAAGGGGGCGCGGCAGCCCGGCAAGCCGGGCGCCCTGCGCCTGTGCCGCCTCGGCGAGTTTCTCCGGCGTTACGCGGTGCAGCGCACCCCGGGTTGCGAACACGTTCTCGCCCTCGAGACCGTCATGGCGTGGGGGCACCACCAGGTCGAAATGGCGGGCGGGAATCTGCGGATCCTGGATATGGACAGTCAGCGTCTTTCCGGCGCTCAGGCGTCGGATGGCGATGGACAGGGCGGCACTGCGGCGGCCGCAGGTAATGAGCAACCGCGGCCACGGCGGCCCCACCGGATCACTGTCCGGCGTCAGTCCATGGAACACGCCGGGGCACAGGTGCCCCGGCAGCCATCGCCAGGGCGCGCGCAGGCCGATGGTCTTGTGCTCGAAGGGCAGGCCCACCGCCTCGGCCAGGCCGATGGCCTGGCTGGTCATGCCGGCCTCACCGGTGGTCAGGGTCCAGCAACGGGCGCCGGGCACCTCAGGCGCTGACGGGCTGCTCGGGGAAGGCGAGTTCGTGGCGTGCACGCCAGTCCTGGGTCACGTAGTTGATGATCAGGGAGCGCCGTACGCCCGAAATGGGACGTTTCTCGAAGCCGTGCCAGGTGTGATCCGACGGCACAAACACCAGGGCGCTGTTGAACTCGGCCGGCGCCCGCGCGGCCAGTGTCACCGCGTCCGCGTACACGTCGGTACCCCAGTCCTCGTGGCCGGGATCCGTGGACAGGTACAGCAGCATGGTGAACTTCTTGACCCCCAGGTCCGTATGGGGCGCAAGCCAGAAACCGTCGGTGTCCAGGCAGTGCTCGATACGCAGGCTGGTGTCGGTCAGATCCACGTCGAAGAAGCGCCCCAGGGCACCCACCACCTCGGGCGACTGGAAGGCCTCGGCGGTCTCGCGGCACACGTCGAAACGCTCATTGGCCTCCCGGTTGAAGAAGCGGCGCAGGCTGTTGTGGGTCTCGCGCTTGCCGCGGGTGTCATCGATCTTCGGCGGATCGACGGGCAGGGCAACCACGTCACGGCAGGTGGACTCGGGGAGCACATTGTGCATCGTCCAGTGCCGGTAGGGCTGCTCCCTGCGGCGGCTGGCGGCGAGGCTTTGGATAATGCTCTGCTGGATGCTTTCGACGGACACGACGGGGGACCTGCCTTGAAAGGGGTTGGTTCTAACATGCCAACCCCCCCCCGTCAACGAAGCACCGGGGCCGCGGGACGGGGGGCCGTGTCGCGGCGGTCCGGCGTACCGGGCGCTGATGGGATAGAATGTCCGATTTCCCCAAACCCCTGGTGCGGCCCCACGTGCTGACAGTCCTGCAAATCCTTCCGGCACTCGAATCGGGGGGCGTCGAGAAAGGGACGCTCGAGATCGCCCGGGCACTCACCGGAAACGGGTACCGCTCCCTGGTCATGTCACAGGGCGGCCGCCTCGTGGCGCCGCTGCAGGGGTCCGGGAGCGAGCACTTCAACTGGCCCGTGGGCCGCAAGTCCCTGTGGACGCTCGGACTGATCCCCCGGCTGCGCCGCTTTCTGCGCGATCAACGGGTGGACATCGTCCATGCCCGGTCACGGGTGCCCGCCTGGCTGGCCTACCTGGCCTGGAAGGGCATGGACCCGCGCACACGCCCGGGATTCATCACGACGGTGCACGGATTCTACTCGGTCAACCGCTACAGCGCGGTGATGACCAGGGGCGAGCGGGTCATCGCGGTCTCCGACAGCGTCCGTCGCTACGTGCTGGACAACTACCCGGACACGGACCCGGCGCGGCTGGTGGTGATTCACCGGGGCATCGACCGGGCGCTCTATCCCCACGGGTACACGCCGCCCGCCGACTGGCGGGCGGCGTGGCACCGGGATTACCCGCAACTGGAAGGCCGTTTCGTGCTCACGCTCCCGGGGCGGATCACCCGCCTGAAGGGTCATGGCGACCTGCTGGAGGTCCTGCGCCGGCTGCTGGACCGGGGCATACCGGCCCACGGTCTCATCGTCGGCGAGGCGCCGGCGCGCAGGCAGGCCTACCGGCGGGAGATCGAAACCCGGGCGCAACGCCTGGGCCTGGGTGATCACGTCACGTTCACCGGACATCGCTCGGACCTCCGGGAAATCATGTCTGTCTCCGGGGTGGTGCTGTCGCTCTCCACCACCCCGGAATCCTTCGGCCGCACCACCCTGGAGGCCCTGAGCCTCGGCTGCCCCGTGATGGGCTATGACCACGGCGGCGTGGGCGAGCAGCTGGCGATGATCTATCCCGCCGGGCGAATCCCGCCGGGCGACACACAGGCACTCGCCGGACGGCTGTCCGACTGGCACGGGAACGGGCCGCCGCCGGTTCCCGTGGCGCACGACTTCACCCTGGAGGAGATGTGCCGGCAGACCCTGGCCCAGTACGACGCGCTCCATGCGCAACGGGCATCGTCATGAGGGTGACCCACGTGATGCTGAGCGGGGGGTTCGGCGGCGCCGAACGCTATTTCGTGGATCTGTGCAACGCGCTGGCCAGGCGCGGGCACGGGGTGCAGGCCATCTGCCAACGGGGATCCGCGGCCCATGAGCGGCTGATCGGGGCGCCGGGCATCGCGCTCACGCCGATCCGTGTCATGGGCGCCTGGGATCCTCTGGCCCGCCGCGCCATCGGTCGGGCGCTCACGGCATTCCGGCCGCAACTGGTGCACGCCCACCTGGCGCGGGGTGCCTGGCTGGGCGGACAGGCAGCGCACCGGCTGGGGCTGCCGGTGATGACCAAGCTCCACAACTACGTCAAGCTGAAGTACTACCGGCACGTGGACTGGTTCAACGTGACCACCGCCAGCCAGCGGGACTATCTGCACGGCAAAGGAATCGACCCGGGCCGGATCCGTGTGATCCCCAACTTCTCCTCGCTGCCGCCGGCCACAACCCGCCCCGCCGGCCGGCCGGCGCTCAACTGGCTCAGCTACGGACGCCTGGTCCACAAGAAGGGCTTCGACCGGCTGCTGCAGGCCTTTTCAGTCCTGCGCGAGACCCACCCCGGGGCGCGCCTGTGCATCGGCGGCGACGGCGAGGAAGGGGGACGGCTGCGCGCGCTCGCCCGGGAACTGGGCCTTGCGGATCACGTGACGTTTCCCGGATGGATCTCCGACGTACCGGACGCGCTCGACCGGGCCGATGTGTTCGTACTGCCTTCCCGGGACGAACCGTTCGGCATCGTGGTGCTGGAGGCCATGGCCCGGGGCGTTCCCATCGTCTCCACGCGCACGCAGGGGCCCGTGGAGATTCTCGACGACGCCACCGCCTGGCTCTGCCGCGTGGCCGCCGCCGGCGATCTTGCCCTCGCCATGCAACGGGCGGCCGCATCCGCCGGGGAGCGTGATCTGCGGGCCGAACGGGCGCTTGCCCGTTACCGGGACGTCTACCACGAGGACGCGGTGCTGCCCGCGCTGATGGATCTTTACCGGCAGATCACCGAGACTGGCGCCGATTCCGCCCCGCCCTGAGCGGCCTGCCCCACCTGGGCAGGAAAGACCGAAATCACCACAAGGAATCTTCGACACATGAGTGAAACACCCGGCACCAATGTCATCTGCATGAAGTGGGGAACGGCCTACACGGCCCGCGATGTGAACGTGCTCCATCGAATGGTGGCGCGTCATCTGGCCCGGCCCCACCGCTTCGTGTGCTTCACGGACGATCCCGCGGGCCTCGAGCCCGGCATCGAGCACTTCCCCTTGCCGGATGTGCATGTGCCGCCGCGGCTCATGAACGAGGCATGGCTGAAGCTCGGCACCTACAGCGCGCCCCTGGCCGACCTGACCGGCACCGCGCTGTTTCTGGACCTGGACATCGTCATCGTGGATTCCATCGACTGCTTCTTCGAGCATCCGGGTGAATTCTGCATCATCCACAACTGGACCCATCCGGACCGCATCGTCGGCAACTCGTCGGTGTACCGGTTCAGGGTGGGCGAATTGTCCTGGGTGCTGGACAGATACCACGAGGATCCCGAACGGGCCAAGGAGACCTACCGGAACGAACAGGCCTTCCTGTCACACAGCCTGCATGACGCAGGCGTCGACATGACCTACTGGCCGGCGGAATGGTGTGTCAGCTTCAAGAAGCACTGCATGCCCAGCCGGCTGCTGGCCCCGTTCGTGACACCCAGAAAGCCGCCCGGCGCGAGAATCATCGCCTTTCACGGACATCCGAAGCCCGATGAGGCCATCCGGGGTGAATGGAAAGGCCGCTGGAAGAAGATGCGCCCCACGCCGTGGATCGCGGAGCACTGGAAGTAGGCCGAAACCGCGAACCCCTGCAAATGACCGTGCCGACCCTGACACACCCGCTGGCGAAATCCGCGCACTGGATCGCCGCACATCATGTCGCGATCCTGATGATCGCCACCCTGGCGCTGTTCCCCTTCGGCACGGGCCATCAACTGCCGCTGGCCATCCTTGCCGTGATCGGGCTCGTGCGGGCCGCACGCGCCGATGGCAGGGCCTGGGCACAGCCGGAGGTGAGGCTGTTCCTGTGGGTCTACGCGCTGATCTTCATTCCCCTAGCCATCTCCATGCTCACCGCCGTCGACCCGGGACAGGCCGTGCGCACCAGCGGACGTTATCTGGCCTTCCTTTTCGTCGGGCTGGCTGTCCTGCTGGCCCATCCGACCGGCACACTGACCCGGGCGCTGATGTGGGCCATCCTCGTCATCCCCACCCTCTGGGTGCTCGACGCCGTGATGCAGCTCCTGATGGGAACCAACGTGCTGGGTTATCCGGCCGACGGCACGCAACCGACGGGGCTCTTCCATCCCAGGCGCAGCATCGGGATCTTCCTGGCGCACCTGCTGCCGCTCTATCTCGAAGCCCTCAGGCGCCTCTTGCCGGGGCGGCCCTGGATCTGGCTGCTGATCATCCCTTACCTGGCGGTGATCCTGCTGGCGGGCGCCCGGGCATCGTGGCTCACGGCGATCCTGGCAATGGCCGCCTACGGCCTGTATCTGGCCATCATCTACCGGGTGTCCTGGCGGCGCATGATCGCACCGGGGGTCGCGATTCTGGCAGCCGGCGTGGCCGCGGCCATGTTCTCACCCGGCCTGCAGGATCGCCTGGACCGAACCGCGGGACTCCTGACGCTCGATTTCGAGAGCTGGGACCACGCCACGTCCTATCGCATGAGCATATGGTCGGCGGCCTCGCGCGTATTCCAGGATCACTGGCTCCTGGGCGTCGGGGCCCGCGGTTTCACCCCCACGGCCCTGGAGGCCGGATACCTGGATCAAAGCTTCTCCCACGTCCACCTGTTCATTCTGGATGTGCCGGTCACCACGGGCGTGATCGGGCTCGCGGGGTACCTGGCCGTCATGGGGATCGTTCTAGTCTGGTACCTGCGTCAGGGGGATCGGCGCGCGTCGCTCTTCGCGCCCTGGCTGGCCGTCGCCCTGGCGTTGTTCCCGCTGAACGCACACTGGAATTTTTACGGGACGTTCTTCACCGCACTGCTCTGGTTCATCTTCCTGGTGGCGATGATCATGTACCGGGAGGGGCGGGCATCACCCGCAGGGCGGGGCCCTTGAACCGGACACGGGGCCGGCGCGTCCTCAGTCCCTGAGCACGTACTCCGTGCCGCAGTACGGGCAGATCATGCGCTTGTCCGGCGCGTCCTCGATGGGGATGAACACGCGCGGATGGGAGGACCACAGCGCCGTGCCCGGCTGCGGGCAGTGCAGGGGCAGATCGGCGCGGGTCAGGGTCACGCTGGTCTGCGCATTGGCGGGCTGACACTGGTCCTGGTGTTCGGCGGTGCGAGGGTTGGGCATCGGATCACCGTAGAGGATGAATGGACAGGATTAACAGGATTTTTCAGGATTTACAGGATCGACGATAACTCCTGAACTTGCGCTTTACGGAAACACTATCGGCAAAATTGATCAACAGCCCCGTCTCGAAGCCGGTAGCAACGAGATAGTTCACGACCTGTGCCTCATGCCTGCGAGTTAAAGACTCAATCGCCTTGAGTTCACAGATCACACGATTCTCAACCAGTAGGTCCACAAAATACTCACCTACCCGATGACCATCGTACATCACCGGCACAGGGACCTGCTGCGAAACCGTGAAGCCATGCTTCATCAGTTCGATGGCGAGGGCATTCTCGTATACCTTTTCGAGAAATCCGCCACCCAACCGCTTGTGGACGGCATAGGCAGCGGCAATAATCTCACGGGTACAATCTACGTCCGGAAACTCCCTTTCGAGCGACATCCTGTCAATCCTGAAAAATCCTGTTAATCCTGTCCATTCTCGTTCAAACAAATGTCAGCCACGC
>SKOF01000478.1 GCA_007120155.1 Thioalkalivibrio sp.
ATCGCCCAGTCCATGAAGATCGAGGGCATGGCGAGATCCCGCAAGCAGGACATCATCTTCGCCATGCTCAAGGCGCATGCGAAGAACGGAGAGGACATCTTCGGGGATGGTGTGCTGGAGATCCTGCAGGACGGCTTCGGCTTCCTGCGCTCGGCGGACAGCTCCTACCTGGCCGGGCCGGACGATATCTACGTCTCACCCTCCCAGATCCGGCGTTTCAGTCTGCGCACGGGCGACACCATCGCCGGAAAGATCCGTCCGCCCAAGGAGGGTGAACGCTACTTCGCCCTGCTGAAGGTGGACCAGATCAACTTCGAGGCGCCCGAGAACGCCAAGAACAAGGTCCTGTTTGAAAACCTCACGCCCCTGCATGCCAGCGAGCGCATGCGTATGGAGCGGGGCAACGGCAGCACCGAGGACATCACCGCCCGGATCATCGACATCGTGGCGCCTTTCGGCAAGGGCCAGCGCGGCCTGATCGTCTCGCCGCCCAAGGCGGGCAAGACCCTGATGCTGCAGAACATCGCCCAGAGCATTGCCACCAACTATCCGGATTGTTATCTCATCGTGCTGCTCATCGACGAGCGGCCGGAGGAAGTGACCGAGATGGACCGCATGGTCCAGGGCGAGGTGGTCTCATCCACCTTCGACGAGCCGGCCAGCCGCCACGTGCAGGTGGCCGAGATGGTCATCGAGAAGGCCAAGCGCCTGGTGGAGCACAAGCGTGATGTGGTGATCCTGCTGGATTCCATCACCCGCCTCGCCCGGGCCTACAACACCGTGGTGCCCTCGTCGGGCAAGGTGCTGACCGGCGGCGTGGACGCCAATGCCCTGCACCGGCCGAAACGGTTCTTCGGCGCGGCGCGCAACATCGAGGAAGGCGGCAGCCTCACCATCCTGGCCACGGCACTGGTGGACACGGGCTCCAAGATGGACGAAGTGATCTACGAGGAGTTCAAGGGCACCGGCAACATGGAGATCCACCTGGACCGCCGCATCGCCGAGAAGCGTACCTACCCCGCCATCAACATCAACCGTTCCGGTACCCGCCGCGAGGAACTGCTCACCGAGCCGGACGAACTCCAGAAACTCTGGATCCTGCGCAAGTTCCTGCACTCCATGGATGAACTGGAGGCCATCGAGTTCCTGCTCAGCCGCCTGCAGTCCACCAAGGTGAACAGCGAGTTCTTCGATATGATGAAGAGGAGCTAGAGAGACAAGATCCAAGATACAAGAGGCAAGAAAAGGCCCTTCTTGTATCTTGTCTCTTGAATCTTGCCTCTGGCGCCGACAGGCGCCTTATACCCAACACTCCGGGTTCACGCCCCACACTTCCTCCGCATACTGCTGCACGGTCCGGTCGATGGAGAAGTAACCCATGCGGGCGGTATTGAGCATGGCGCGCCGGGTCCATTCCTCGGGGTTCCGGTACAGGGCGTCCGCCCGTTCCTGGGCCTCCATGTAGGCCGCGAAGTCGGCCAGCACCAGAAAAGCGTCGTTGCCGAGCAGGTCGTCCACCAGGGCCCGGTAGCGCCCCCGCTCGTCAGGCGAGAAAAAGCCTGAACGGATCATGTCCAGGACCTCGCGCAGCTCCTCGTTTTCCTCGTAATGCGTGCGTGGCCGATAGCCCCGTTGCCTGGTTTCGGCCACCTGTCCGGCGGTCAGCCCGAAGATGAAGATGTTCTCCTCGCCTACTGCCTCGCGGATTTCCACGTTCGCCCCGTCCAGGGTGCCGATGGTAAGTGCGCCGTTGAGCGCCAGTTTCATGTTGCCCGTGCCGGAGGCCTCCATGCCTGCGGTGGAGATCTGCTCGGACAGGTCCGCGGCCGGGATGATCACGGCCGCGGAGCTGACATCGTAGTTGGGGTAGAACACCATCCTCAGCCGGCCGTCCACCATGGGGTCGTGATTGATCACATCGGCCACGTCGTTGATCAGGCGGATGATCAGCTTGGCCCTCGTGTACGAGGGCGCTGCCTTGCCGGCGAACAGCACCACCCGCTGAGCCTGCTCCCCGGCCTCGCCCCGGCGGATGCGGTTGTAGTAGGCGACCACGTGCAGGAGATTGAGCAATTGGCGTTTGTACTCGTGAATGCGCTTGACCTGCACGTCGAACATGGCCGTGGGGTCGATATGTATGCCGGTGCGCTCTAGCACCAGACCCGCCAGGTCACGCTTGTTGGCCTCTTTCACCGCCCGGAATTCCTCCCGGCATCTGGCGACATCCGCGAAGGACTCCAGGGCCTTGAGCTGGGACAGGTCCATCACCCAGTCCCGTCCGATGTGCTCGCTGATGAGGTCGGACAGGGCCGGGTTGGCCTGGTTGAGCCAGAGGCGCGGGGTGATCCCGTTGGTGATGCTTATGAAGCGCTCGGGCCACAGGCGGTAGAAATCATTGAACAGGGTGTCCTTGAGGAGTGATGTATGCAGGGCTGCCACACCGTTGATCTTGTGGCTGCCCACCACCGCCAGATGCGCCATGCGGACCTGACGCCCATGGTCTTCGTCGATGATGGACAGCCGCCGGACGATCTCCGTGTCGCCCGGGAAGGTGTGGCGCACCTCGTTCATGAAATGGAAATTGATGTCGTAGATGATCTGCATGTGCCGTGGCAGGACGCGCTCCATCACCGCCACCGGCCAGGTCTCCAGGGCCTCCGGCAGGAGGGTGTGGTTGGTGTAGCCGAACACCGATTTGGTGATCTCCCAGGCGGTCATCCACGGGAGTTCATGCTTGTCCAGCAGCAGGTGCATGAGTTCCGCCACGGCGATGGCCGGGTGGGTGTCATTGAGCTGCAGGGCCACCTTGTCGGCCAGTTCAGAGATCCGGTAGCCCATCTCCTCGTGATGCTGGAGGATGTCCTGGATGGAGGCGGAAACGAAAAAATACTCCTGCTTCAGGCGCAGCTCCCGGCCGATGGCCGTGGCATCGTTGGGATACAGGACCATGGAGATGGTCTCGGTCTCCGCCTTCTTCTGGATGGCCCCGATGTAATCGCCCTCGTTGAAGTAGTTGAGATCGAAGTCCCGCGTGGCCTTGGCGGCCCACAGCCGCAGGTTGTTCACGTTCTTGTTGCCATAACCCGGAATCGGAAAGTCGTAGGCCATGGCGATGACCTCTTCACAATCCTGCCAGTGATGCCGGATGTTGCCGTTGTCCCTGTGGGTGATCACGCGGCCGTAGAAGCGCACCCGGAAAAGCTTCTCCGGGCGGGCAAATTCCCAGTTGTTGCCGTAGCGCAGCCAGTTGTCGGGGTGTTCCACCTGCTGACCGTGCTCGATCTGTTGCTGGAACATGCCGTACTCGTAGCGGATACCGTAGCCGTATCCGGGCATGCACTGACTGGCCATGGAGTCGAGGATGCAGGCCGCCAGGCGCCCCAGGCCGCCGTTGCCCAGTGCGGCGTCAGGTTCCAGTTCGGCGATGGCCAGCAGGTCGACCCCCATCTCCGAAAGCGCCTCCCGGGTGGCCTCGTAGAACCCCAGGTTCATGAGGCTGTTGATGAGCATGCGCCCGATCAGGTACTCCATGGACAGGTAGTAGACGCGTTTGGCGTGTTCCCGGTTGAACAGGCGCTGGGTGAACATGCGCCGCTCGATCAGGCGCTCGCGAACCGCGTAGGAAACGGCTTCGAGCCAGTCCCGGGGCGTCGCCTCCAGGGGGTCCTTGCCCGCCTGGTGGATCAGGGCGTCACGGATGGACTTCTTGAGCCCCTCCTTGTCGCAGGGGCGGGGATGATGCTCGAGTTCGTGCAGGATGTCCGCAATTGCCATGGTGATTTCAACGTACTCGCGATGTTATGGGACGAACGGGCGCCCTATGAAGAATGCAAGGGAGGTGCCAGGATCCCGGTGCGTGGCGGCGGCTCAGCCCCGGCCCTGTTCCCGGGCCACGGCCCGGTGGCCGATGTCCCGCCGACAGTATACGCCGTCCCAGTGAATCCGGTCCGAAACACCGTAGGCCCTGTCCCTTGCGGCAGCCACGGTCTCGCCCAGGCCCACTACGCACAGCACCCGTCCGCCATTGGTGCGCACCGCATCGCCGTACTGCACGGTACCGGCATGAAACACCTTGGTGTCCGGCGCGTCGTTCACGGGCAACCCCTCGATCACGTCGCCCCGGCGGTAGTCGCCGGGATACCCGCCCGCGGCCAGCACCACACCCAGGGCGGGGCGGGGATCCCAGTCGGCCCGGACCTGATCGAGCCGTCCGGCCAGCGCCGCTTCCAGCAGTTCCACCAGATCCGAGCGCAGGCGCATCAGGATCGGCTGTGTTTCCGGGTCGCCGAAGCGGCAGTTGAATTCCAGCACCTTCGGAGAGCCGTCCGGGCCGATCATCACGCCGGCATACAGGAATCCGGTGTAGGGATGGCCCTCGGCGGCCATGCCCCGCACCGTGGGTTCCATCACCTCACGCATGATGCGTTCATGGATTTCCGGGGTGACCACCGGCGCGGGGGAATAGGCCCCCATGCCGCCCGTGTTGGGGCCGCGGTCCCCCTCATCCCGGGCCTTGTGGTCCTGGGAGCTGGCCATGGGCAGGATGTGCTTGCCGTCCACCATGCAGATGAAGCTGGCTTCCTCGCCGGTGAGGAGTTCTTCGATCACCACCCGGTGGCCCGCCTCGCCGAAGGCGTTGCCGGCGAGCATGTCGTGTACGGCGGCTTCCGCTTCCTCCACAGTCCCCGCCAGGATCACGCCCTTGCCGGCAGCGAGGCCGTCGGCCTTGACCACGATGGGCGCGCCCTGCTCGCGCACGTAGGCGAGTGCGGCGTCCAGATCGGTGAAATTGGCATAGGCGGCGGTGGGGATGCGGTGGCGGGCCAGAAAATCCTTGCTGAAGGCCTTGGACCCTTCAAGCTGCGCTGCTGCCGCCGTGGGTCCGAAGATGGCCAGTCCCGCCTCCCGGAAGGCGTCCACCACGCCCGCCACCAGCGGCGCCTCGGGCCCCACCACGGAGAGGTCGATGGATTCCGATGCCGCGAAGGCCACGAGCGCGGGCAGGTCCGTGGCGCCGATGTCCACGTTCTCGCAGCGGGGCTCGAGCGCCGTACCCGCGTTTCCCGGGGCCACGAACACCGTCTCCACGCGGGGCGACTGCGCCAGTTTCCACGCCAGCGCATGCTCGCGGCCACCGCCGCCGATCACCAATACCTTCACTGTGATGCCTCGTTGGTTATCTGGTCAGTCAAAGTCAGAAGCTTTGACGCAAAGGCGCAAAGGCGCAAAGGCGCAAAGACGCAAAGACGCAAAGACGCGAAGGGGCGCAAAGCGTATTGAATTGAAAACCGATCAATCCCGGCGTGGGTTCTTCGATCGGGATTTCTTTGCGTTTCTCTGCGTCTTTGCGCCTTTGCGTCGCGGTTCCGTGCTCAGTGCCGGAAATGACGCATCCCCGTGAACACCATGGCGATGCCGTGTTCGTCGGCCGCCGCGATGACCTCCTCGTCCCGCATGGAGCCGCCGGGCTGGATCACCGCGGCGATGCCGGCCTCGGCGGCGGCGTCGATGCCGTCGCGGAAGGGGAAGAAGGCATCGGAGGCCATCACCGAGCCCTCCACGCGCAGGCCCTCGTCGGCGGCCTTGATGCCGGCGATCTTCGCGGAGTAGACGCGGCTCATCTGGCCGGCGCCCACGCCAATGGTCTGTTCGTCCCGGGCATAGACAATGGCGTTGGATTTCACGAACTTGGCCACCCGCCATGCGAACAGCAGATCCCGGATCTGGTGGGCGTCGGGCGTCACCCTGCTGACCACCTTGAGGTCGGCTTCGTCCACCCGGCCCTGGTCCCGGTCCTGCACCAGCAGGCCGCCGTTGACCCGTTTGAAGTCCCAGCCGGGCTGGGCAGCACCCCACTGGCCGCAGGCCAGCAGCCGCACGTTGGGCTTGCCGGCCACGGCGCGGGCCGCCTCGGCGGTGACCTCCGGAGCGATGATCACCTCCACGAACTGGCGGCTGACGATGGCCTGGGCGGTATCCCCGTCCAGTGGGCGATTGAAGGCGATGATGCCGCCGAAGGCGGAGGTGGGATCGGTCCGGAAGGCGTGCTCGTAGGCCGCGAGGATATCCTGCGCCACTGCCACGCCGCAGGGGTTGGCGTGCTTGACGATCACGCAGGCGGGTGCCTCGAACTGCTTGACGCATTCCAGCGCGGCATCCGTGTCGGCGATGTTGTTGAAGGATAGTGCCTTGCCCTGGATCTGCTGCGCAGTGGCCACGCCCGCCTCGGTGGGCCGGGTGTCACGGTAGAAGGCGGCGGCCTGGTGAGGATTCTCACCATAGCGAAGGTCCAGGACCCTGCGGAACTGCCGGCTCAGGGTCTCCGGGAATGCTGCCTGGCTGCCGTCTTCGTTGAAACGGGTGAGGTAGTCGGCGACGGCGCCGTCGTAGCGGGCGGTGTGGGCATAGGCCCGTGCCGCCAGTTCGAAGCGCAGGCGGCCCGGCAGGTGGCTGTCGTGGCTGTTCAGGGACTGGAGGACGCGCTCGTAGTCGGCGGGATCCACCACCACGCCCACATGGGCGTGGTTCTTGGCGGCCGCGCGCACCATGGCCGGGCCCCCGATATCGATGTTCTCGATGGCGTCCTCGAGCGTGCAGCCGGGACGCGCCACCGTGGCCTCGAAGGGGTAGAGGTTGACCACCACCAGATCGATGGGCTCGATGCCCTGGCCGGCCATGGCCTCGTCATCGATCCCGCGGCGCCCCAGGATGCCCCCGTGGATGCGCGGATGCAGGGTCTTGACCCGGCCGTCCATCATTTCCGGGAAGCCCGTGTACCCGGAGACCTCCATGACCGTGACCCCGTTGTCCGCCAGCAGCCGGGCGGTGCCCCCGGTGGACAGGATCTCCACCCCCAGGGCCTGGAGCCCCTGGGCGAGATCGACGACGCCGTCCTTGTCGGAAACGCTGATCAGGGCACGGCGGACGGGGGAAAGGCTGGGAGTCTGGGGCATGGGTGATATCTGCAGTTTTGGTTGGAAGTGGCGCGGGATTATAGAGGAAGTCAGAAGTGTGAATTGGGAAGTGGGAAGGAAGGCCTGTTCGCACTTCCCGGTTCCCAGCTCCCACTTCTAACCTAATCCATGCAGTTTCAGCTTCTTTCTCAGGGTGCCGCGGTTGAGGCCCAGGTAGTGGGCGGCGCGGCTCTGGTTGCCCTCGCAGTGGCGCAGGACGCATTCCAGCAGAGGGCGTTCCACCTCATCCATCACCATGCGGAACAGGCCATCGGGTTCATGGCCGTCCAGGCGGGCGAAGTAGTCCTCCATGGACTGATGCACGGCCCTCGACAGGGTTTCCCCCTCGCCGTTGATGCGCTGGCTCATGCGGCAATGGCCTCCCGGTCGGTCCGCCCGAGACACGCCCGCACCCGGCGCATCTGTGTGCAACTGTCCTCGGCGGCCATGATGCCGGGGCGAAACCGGGCGGCGTCGGGATGGGCGCGCAGATACCAGCCGATGTGCTTGCGGGCCACCCGCACGCCGGTGTGCTCGCCATAGAGGGCGTACAGCCCCTCGAGATGTTCGCGCAGCAGGGCGGAGATCTCTTCGGCACCCGGGGCGGGGAGGTGTTCCCCGGTGGCCAGGAAGTGGGCCGTCTCCCGGAAGATCCAGGGCCGCCCCTGGGCGGCGCGGCCGATCATCAGGGCGTCGGCGCCGGTG
>SKOF01000182.1 GCA_007120155.1 Thioalkalivibrio sp.
GCCGTCCCAGCGGTTGGCGTAGATGCGCCAGTTCGAGCCGTCCGACTGCCGCCACACCGCGAGGGCGTTGCCGGCGCCGCCGAGGGCGATCTGCGGGCTATACGCATCGTTGTCCGGGTCGGCGTCGATGAGTTCGGCCGTGCCCCAGTCGCTGCCGTCCCAGCGGTTGGCGTAGATGCGATCGTTCGCGCCGTCCCACTGCTGCCACACCGCGAGGGCGTTGCCGTCGCCGTCGAGGGCGATCTGCGGGTTATGCGCATTGTTGCCCGTGTCGGCGTCGATCAGTTCGAAGGGCTGCCAAGCCGCCCCCGCAGGCCCGACGAAGGCCAGAATTATAAACATCATGAATGCGGCGGTAATCAGCGTGCGCATGGTCTCTTCCCTTTCACATCGATAACTCAAGATAGGCAACATGGTTGAACTCACGGCCGCACCCTCTCCGCGCTGCCCGGCATGCGCCCCGCGGGCGCAATACCTTTCCTGCCGTGGCTCCCAGCGCTCCCACGAAATACCGGATTCCCGCCCCGGATCGGGGTCCTTGTTCTTGCGGGGGAATGACGGAAATGACGGTTCCGTTCGGCTCGTCGATGAGGGCGGTGTGCTTCGACTTCGTGCCAACCGTCCGATGGCGACCGCCCGTACAATCGTTGCGGGGGGGGGCGAGTTTTTTGCTTCTTGACTGGCTTGATACCACAGGGTCCGTGTGGGAACAAGCGGAAGAACCGCGTCAGAGAGCAAGCAAAAACGGGGCAAAGGTGAAAGGGCAAAGGTGACAGATCTATTTTTGCATCGCACCATGACCTGCGCCGAGGCGCTTGTCCTTTATTGACCGTGCCGGCCGTCCCTGCCGCCCAACCTCGATCCGACGCACCAGGTGCCACGGGCTTGTGCAGTGCAAAACTAGATCTGTCACCTTTCCCCTATGCCTCCGTTACACACCGCAGGAGCTTCGATGCCGACATACACATGCGCCGCCGCCTCAGGACTGCTCGATCCGGAGCGCAGAGGAGCCATCGCCCGGGCGATCACCGCCGCTCACGCCGAGATCACCGGCGCTCCGGCGTACCTCGCTCAGGTGATCTTCGAGGGCGTGGCGGAAGGCGACCATTTCATCGGCGGTGTGCCGCTCGCTCACGATCATCTTTTCGTCTACGGGCGCATCCGGGCGGGGCGAAGCGCCGAGGTCCGGAAGGCGCTGATGAAGCGGCTTGTGGCCGATGTGGCAAAAGCCGCGAACCTGCCTGCATTCGCCGTCTGGGTCTATCTGCTGGAGTTGCCGCCTGCCGCAATGGCCGAGTTCGGCCATATCCTCCCCGAACCGGGCGATGAAGCCGAATGGTCCCGGAATCTGCCCGCGCAGGATCGTGAGCGGATGCAGGCAATCTTGTCCGGCCCCGGTCCTGACGGTGATTGAACGGGGGGAGAAACAGAGGACACCCATGATCCGGTTGTTGATCCCTTGATTCCTATCAGGGTCAGTCGATCACCCGGAAACCGTGCGTCCCATCGCGTTCGAGCTGATCGACCAGGCCGAACTCCCAATCCAGGTAACCCTGCATCGCTTCGTGCGGGTTATCGGTGCCCTCGTAGGGTCGCCGATAGCGGTCGACAGGCGGGGAGGCCATACGGGTCGGGCCGGTCTCGATCTCGAAACCGGCCGCAATCCAGCCGGCCGTTCCACCCTCCAATACCACGACCTCGCCGTTGACCAGGGACTGCAGCTCCGCGGCTGCAAAACACGCGAGTCTGCCGTCGGGACAGGTGAGCACATAGCGCCGGGCCGCGGGCAGGCGGGACATCGCCTCGGCAAGTTGCGAGCGCAGTGCAAACCAGGCGCCGGGTAAATGTCCACGCTGGTATTCGGCACTGGTGGCGAAATCGATCACCGTCACCTCTTCAGGCCGCTGCAGCGCGGGTTGCAATTCCTGCGCTGCAATCCGACGCACCTCCGGTAATGGCGGCAGCGGTGCCACAGCATCGCCGGTTTCACGCAAATCGGCAGGATCGATGCCATCCACCACGTAGACTTCCCAGCCCATCTGGGCCAGCCAGGAGGCGCTCATGTTGGCCCGTACGCCGTCGCTGTCGGCCAACACGATGCGGGCGCCGCGCACCGGCGCGAACATCTCGGTCTCCTGTACCAGCTGACCCCCGGGGGCCGATCGAAAGCCCGGCAGATGGCCGGACCGATACTCTTCCTGGGTACGCACGTCGAAACCGTAAGTCGTCCGACCCTGCTGCGCCAGCCAAGCGGACACCTCGTCGGGCATGGCCCGCCGAACCCCCGCACGATCCGCCACGGAGCGGGCCGACCGTGCCGCGTGCTCGCGAGTCGCATCCGGCGTCTCGCCGAACCGGCGGTCACGGCCGTGTTCCAGGGCCTGGCCCGCCAGGGTCCAGCCGATGGTACCGTTGCGCAGTGCCGCCACCGGGTTGGGCAGTCCGGCATTGATCAGCGACTGGGTGCCGATGATGCTGCGCGTGCGTCCGGCACAGTTGACGATGACCCGGGTTTCGGGGCGCGGGGCAAGGTCCGGCACCCGCAGAACCAGTTCGGCGCCGGGCACGCTTATCGCGGTCGGAATGCTCATGGTTCGGTATTCATCGAAGCGTCGGGCATCGACGATCACCATGTCTGTGCCGGCATCGATCAGGGACTGTACCTCTTCGGCGGACAACGACGGGGTCTGGCGCCGGGATGCGACCAGTTCGCCGAACGCCTTGCTGGGTACGTTGACGTCACGAAACAGTTCTCCGCCGGCATCGCGCCAGCCACTCACGCCACCGGCCAGTACCCCGACATCGCTATAGCCAAGCTCGATGAGGCGCCGCGCGGCCAGCTCGGCCAGCCCTTCGCCGCCGTCCAGTGTGACGATCGGGACATCACGGCGCGGCAGTTTGGTATAGGCATCGAGCTCGATGCGGCCGAGCGGCAGGTTCGCGGCGAACAAGGGGTGGGCCTGCGCATGAGGGTCTTCTTCCCGGACGTCGAGCAGCGCGATCTCCCGAGGCTCGAGCAGTGCGGCGCGGATCTCGGCGTATGACCAGTTCCCGGGCGTTTCGTTGGCGGTATGCACGGTGGTTGGCTCCTCCGTATTGCCCGGAGTAGAGCATGCATCGGACCGATCCGACAAGCCGGCCCAGGACCTTAAGACACAGAAAGGCGCTGAGGACACCCATGATCCGATGATCGCCCAATGACGCGATCGCCGGGTACCTTCCGCCCATACTGTCGCGCCTCAGCGTGGATCCGGAGAAGTATCTGCGCCTTGCTCGCCGTGAAACAGAAGCCGGATGTACTCAGAATCTGCGCCAAACGACGGAGATACCTGCAGGATGGAGCGTCTATTGCTACCATTGGGTTGAGTGTGGAGGATCCGGGGCGTCTCGGATGAATACGCCCTATCAGCCCTTCCTGACTTCTCTCCGCAAGGGGATCGGGTCATGAGAATGAGCAACAGATTTCTTCAAGGTCGTTCAATCATTGCTCTCTCCGCCTCGCTATCCGCGGTTTCGGTTGAACAAACCGGATTGCCTGCCGGAAAAGAGAACACCAGCACAATGGTGCGGAATGCAGGAGAGGTTGCCACATCGTCTCAACTGGCGCGGCTGCCACATCACAATCGCCGCGGGAACGCCGGTTACCCGGTGCCCCGGGGAGATCAGTGGATGGGAAGAACAGCGCGCCACGGGGCCAGGTCACGCCTTGTTGCATTGAGGATGTCACCAGGCGATTCCCCCACTGTGCGAAAGACATTTCTCTATAGATCGTGCCGCGCCAGTCTGATGGACGGCTTAGTCCAACACAAAGTCAGGGCCATAGAACGAAGCAGCGTGTTATGTCGTTTCTAGATCAGTGGCGTCGCGAAAAGGTCAAGAGACAGGCGATGAGAAAGGGGGCGGACAACCCGGGTACGGTCGTCGGAGTGGCGTGGTTTACTGAAGCGGAGTGGAAAAAGCTTACGGATATCGCCCCAGACCGCGCAGACTTGGATGACACGTTCCAGGCTTGGGAAAAGAACGCAGAAGCAATGGTCAGAATGCTGCAGGATGAAGGGATAACTGCGGTTCCCGTGATGGTCAAGGTTGCGGATCTTCAGGTTTGGTGTGCAGCGCGGGGGCGGCAAGTTGACGGGTCGGCGCGAGCCGAATACGTAAGCGATCTCCTCCGGACTCAATTGTCGCAGCCCTGACAGCCGATGAAACCGACGTCGTAAAGAGAGCCGGCACTTCGCGGATCGGGCGGCGTGGCTTGCCGGTAGAGTTGGGCGGCCCACTCCTGCAGCTGAACGATCAATTGAAGTGCCGGGAGACATTGGAGGCGACTACCCTGACGGCGACGAACCCATCGGCGATGACGCGGGTGACGTCCCTTGACGGGACCGCGATTGCGTACTGGACGAGCGGTCAAGATGCACCGCTGGTGGTCGTCCATGGGGTTGTTGCAGACCATACGCGCTGGAAGCGCGAATGGAAGCATTGCTGGCCGCGGGTGACCGTGAGCGCGTCGTTGAGGCACTGTTTCGTGAATTGTTGCAGATGTCCGAAGAGGATGTCGCGGTGTTCAAGGCGGCCGCATCCTCGCCAAGCCGGATTGCAGCCGCACACACGATCACGCGCAAGATTCGCGGCGAACCAGAAGCACGGCTCAATCCCGAGTTTGCAGCAGAAATTACTGTCCCCATGGTCCTGGTCACGGGCGAACACAGCGCGGATCCCGCCAGGGCGCACATTGAGACCGTAGAGGAAGCGCTGCCGGATGCGCGAATCGCGGTGCTCGAGGGCCAGGAGCACGTCGCTGACGTCCTTGCGCCCGAGACCTTCGCCGAAAAACCCATCTCGTGGTTGCGGGATCCGCGATGACAGGGCCCTTCGGAAGTCGGCTCGAATCAGGGGATGGAGGGATTAAACATTAATCCCTCCATCCCCTTCCCCCATTTGCACCGTCGCGTCAACGGTCGATCCCGCACCTTTCGTCCAGTCTCGCGCCCTCAGTCCCATCCACCGGGAGCGTGAGCCCTCCGTCGGCCGGAGCGTTCAGGAACGTAACCACAACGACCGTCTCCTCGCTTTCGCTCGGATTGTAGGCCGTGTGCACGTTGTCCCCTCCCGGGTCGACGAACATGGTTCCGGCGGGATACGGGCGCTCGACGCAATCATCCGCGTAGATGTAGACCAACTCCCCCTGCTGAACGCCCGACAATGCCAGCCCGGGATGCGTGTGCCAAGGGAAGATCTCGCCGGGCGGCACGGTGAACCGGAACACCGCGATGTAAGACGGGTCCTCGAATTCAATCACCTGCTCCGGTCGATTCCCGGGCTGGAGACGTACCGCGATACTGACATCGTCCGTGAGTGTCGTGCGCTCGCTGGACAAGGGCTCGATCTTGATTCCCGGATTGCTGCCATCTCCGGCGAACAACAGTGTCGTCAATGCCAGCATACCCGCCCCGGCGACCGCGGCGAATACACGTCCGACGGGTCGCCTGTCGATTTGTTGCAACTGGATTTTCGGTTTCATCGTCCGGACCCTCCCGGTTCTCCATTCGTCATCGATGTGGGGCGCCAAGGGGGCGGCCATCGCCGCCCCCTTGGCGCCCATCCTCGGCCGCTACGACTGCCGGACCGCGACGACCTCGAGATACTCCCCCTCGCAATACGTCGCGTCACCGCCCGCCCGGGAGTGCTGCGTCCACAATGCCTCCAGGTCTTCGCGCAACGCGGCCTGACCGGCTGCATCCAGCGCCGCGAAGGCACGGTTGGCCGGGCCGTAGTACGTGCGGAAGAACTCCACCACCTCGGCAGGCGGGAACGGGTAATCAAACGGGTACATCCGGCGGGTGATCTGTATATCCGATGCACCTTTGCCGAGACGCTCATGAACGACGCCTTCGTCACCCCATTTCACCGGCGAGACCATCAGGGGGTGTGGCAGCACATGCCTGGCGATGGTCTTGAACATCTGTCCGATGAACCCCTCGGGCGTCCAGTTGGCCATAACGATATGACCGCCCGGGCGGCAGACACGCAGCAGTTCCGCGGCGACCCTGTCCGGCTGGGGGGCGAACATGGCGCCGATCAGGCTGACCACCAGATCAAACGCACCATCCTGATAGGGCAACGCCTCGGCATCGCCTTCATCGAAACGGACGTTGACTCCTTCATTTCGCGCCCGGGCGGTGGCCTGCTCAATGAGGTTCGACGCAATATCGACGCCGGTTACATCGGCACCGGCACGTGCCGCCGGGATGCTGATCTGGCCGGCACCACAGGCCACATCCAGCATCCGTGTCCCCTCCCCGATCGGCAGACGGCCCATAAACTCCAGGGCCCCCGGTTCCAGATACCTGGCAAAGTGCCCGTAATCGCCGGACTCCCACGTCACCTTGAGGCGGGCTTTCAGGTTATCGATCTCGGACATCTCCGCAGTCATTGTTTGCGCATTCATGACGCATGACCTCCCGTGGTTGCATGGATGCATACACCGCCGCGGCGGTGTCTCCGTCGGTTGCCGGGAACGCATGGCCGCTCCGCTTGGGACATTACATCGGGAAGGGGTGAACTCGATCGATGCCATTGCAGGTGTGGCCGTTCAACGGCCACTGAGACGATCGCCCCTGCCCGTACGCTCCGGACGACAACTGCGACTTGCCTAGAGCGTGGCAGGCGGGAGCCGGAAAAACATCGGTGAACTCACCTATTTTTGCGGCGAACCGCTCCGGCTCCCACGTACGGCAAGTACAGCGGCCTCCGCCCGGTTTTTCAGTCCCAGCTTGGCGAGGATGTGGGCGACATGATGCTCTACCGTCTTGCGGCTGAGGAAGAGGCGTTCGGCAATCTCCGGGTTGGACAAACCCTCCCCCAGCAGGTCAAGAACCTGGCGCTCCCGCGCGGTGATCTCGCCCGTCTGGCGGCGGCCCGGGCGGGGAGAACAGAGGACACCCATGATCCGGTTGACAACCGGGATCCATACAACTTCTTTATATTCAATCACTTGGAGCAATGAATACCCCAATGACGCGAGCTCGAAGGGAACTCGTTCATACGGACACCGCCCCGTACTACCACCGCATCTGTCGCTGTGTGCAGCGGGCGTGTCTGTATGGGCATGAGAAAGGTGTTGGGTGTCCCCGAAAATCTCCCCGGGGATGGTTAACCCGGATACTGCACGAAGGCGGCCGGCGGCTTTGCGTAACCTTATGAATGATTGGCCGTAACTGGCATATCTGGCCGTCAAGCCGCGGGCAATCTGTATCTCGCCACCGGCCTATCGCGATGCTTGGCGCAGTATCCGGGTTAAGGTGGAACGCATATCCTCGACCCCGCACCATTCGTCGCCTGATTCACCCCGATGGCTGTAATGGCCTTGACGAGACCTGATGTGGCTTCCTACTGTAAGCCACATCCAACAAATGGACTTGTTGAAAGAAAGTGCCGGTATGGAAACCGTCGCCAGGCACGGTCTGCGTTATCCCTCTCCTTCGCCTTACCCAGCCTCCGGCCATTTGCGCGGCGTGGGCGGCAAGCTCCTTTCGGCTCTGGCGCTGACGGCCGCCTGCTCCACCGCGCAGGCGCTCGAAGTGCGTTTTGACGGGCTGATCCAGTTCTCCAGCGGCGGGCCCCACATGCCCATTGTGAACAACCTGTTCCAAC
>SKOF01000581.1 GCA_007120155.1 Thioalkalivibrio sp.
CCATTCTAATAAAAATGATGCATAAAAGATATGGCAATGAAATTTCTCTTGAGGCAAAACCTCTTCCTGTTATGAATAATATCCTGACATGCGCCTGGATCCAGGTTCCGGGACTGCCACAAAAACTGCAGTCCTATCAATTTAATTACTTTCTTCTTTCAGATGGACTTAAGTTGATCCGGGTGGATGCTATTGTAAAGAAATTAGATAAGGAGAACATTACCCTAGAGTTGCCCGATTTCAGCTACGAGCTAAACTCTCGCAAGTTGAGAAGGCACAAATGCTCGGGCATCGAAGTAGAATTTATTCAAAACGGTGCAGTTTTTTTCGGAAGGCTCGTTGATTTTAACACACAAGCCCTTAAAATCGAAATCTTTGCTGATCCTCCAAAGACTTTCCAGTGGATACAGCCTGATCAATCGGCAAGTGTTGTCTGTAAAGAAGGCAACACAGTATATTTTTCAGGCGAGGTGAATATAGTCAGATACACATCTGAGCAAAGGAAAAGAAACTATGTTCTAGAGCCATTACAAGATAAATTCAGCAGGTATAAAAAGAAAGAAATTCGCTGTATGAGGAGTATTTTAAATCCTACTCCAACTATTGTATTTAAGCATCCTTTCACTAAAAAAATTTTTACTTTGCCTGTGTGCGATATCTCAGGTTCAGGGTTCTCTGTTGAAGAAAATAGTGAAGATAGTATTTTAATTTCAGGTATGATCATTCCTGAAATTGAACTAGAAATTGCTAACAACTGTTATTTAAAATGTATTTCACAAATAATATATAGAAAAATTACATATGATGAACATTGCAAAGTAGTAAAATGTGGCATATCTATTTTAGATATGGACGTTTATGACCAAATAAAAATGGCTGGAATACTGCAGAGATCAAACAATAAAAACACTTTTGTGTGTAACAGAGTGAACATCGACAGTCTATGGAAATTCTTATTTGAAACAGGATTTATTTATCCACAGAAATATAAAGATATCTATAATAATAAAGAAGAATTTAAGAAGACATATAAAAAGCTCTATATAGAACATCCTCAAATTGCTAGACACTTCATATATCAAAAGAGAGGAGCTATTCAAGGGCATAGCTCTATTCTTCGATACTTTACAAATACTTGGCTTTTTCATCATCACGCCTCAAATTCTGCAACATTTAAGGGTCCTGGAATTATTGTCCTAAATCAAGTATGTCAATATGTTAATAATTTTCATCAGCTTTATTCAGCACATATGAATTATACATTAGGCTACTATCGAGAAGACAACAAATTTCCTAAGCGTATATTCGGACATTTTACTGAACAACTTGATGACCCCAAAGGCTGTGCGATTTATCCCATGGCATATCTGAGCTATGATCAGAAAATAAATAGAGACATAGACCTTCCAACAAATATAAGCATAGAACCGGCTAATCATGAGGATCTTATAGAAATAAAACTTAGTATCGGTGGAGAACATGGCAATTTAATCTTTCATGCCTTTGATTTTGAACAAGAATTATTTAACAATGATATACTTTCTGCCGAATATAAAAGAGCGGGATTTAAGAGAAAAAAATATTTATATTCAGTTAGAATTTTTGGACAACTTAAGGCTGTTTTCCTTGTTCTGGTATCAGAAACTGGAATTAATTTATCTAATTTGACAAATTGCATATTTACATTTGTAATTGACCAGGAGGAATTTTCAGAAGATATTTTGCATATAACTTTAAGTAAGTTTAGAATTCACTATCAGGATACCCTCACCCCTATTCCAATATTAATTTATCCCTCAGCCTACGCTATTGATCGTCAAATTCAATATGAAAAGATATACAATTTATGGATTTTCAATAATGCATATTTAAGTAACTTTTTGAAATTTTTAAATAAATTTTTAGATTAGTAAATTATGAGTGAATCAGAAAAAAATGCACGCCTGTATAACAGCAGGATAATCAACGTCTGGATTGAATTTTTAAAAAAAAATTATCCAGATGTAAGCATATCCGAAGCATTGGAGCATGCAAATATTCAAGAACATGAAGTTGCCGATCAGGGGCACTGGCTTACGCAAGAACAAGTAGACAGGTGGTATGAAAAAATACTGGAAATGACTAATAATATTAGCATTGCAAGAGAAGCAGGAAGACATTCAGCTATTCGTGGATCTGCTGGTTTCCTGTGGCAATATGCCTTTGGACAGGTGGGACCGGCAAGAGTATATGAACTCATAGCAAAATTTGCAAAGCACTTTGCAGTTTCATCTTCATATATTTTTAAAAAAATAAATTCAAATAAAGTAGAAATAATATCTAAGCCAAAAGATGGAGTAAAGGAAAAAAAATATCAATGCGAAAACAGGATAGGCGTTTTTGAAGCTATTGCGCTTGGATATACGCATAAGCTTCCAAAAATAGAACATACTGAATGCATTTTTGAAGGAGGCACTGTTTGTCGATATATAATTTCTTGGAAGAAAACTTATCAAGAAATATTAAACCGCATAATACTATCTTTATTTATTGTGCTATCAGCAATATTAGGATTTACCTATACTCAAAATATCAATCTTTCAAGTACACTTTTGCCAATATTTATTATAGTTTTTTTATCAATGTTGATAATTCGAAACAGTATTCAGACCAGAGAACTTAAGCATAGCCTGAACATCTTGAGGGAAAGTTCTGACAAGCTGATTCAACAAGTTGATATAAATTATAACAACTCTTTGCTGACAAATGAAGTGGGCCAAGCAGTTAGTGGGCAGTCAAGTATTGATGACGTATTGAGCAATGTTGTCAATATTGCTCAAAAAAGGCTAGATTATGACAGGGGTCTTATTCTGCTTGCCAACAGCAAGAAAACAAGACTGCTGCTTCGTGCCGGATATGGTTATGCTAAGGAATTAATCTCCAGTTTTCCCAAAGGTGGCTTCCATCTTGATGATTCTGAATCACGCGGCATACTTGTTATCAGTTTTAAAGAACAGAGATCTTTTCTCGTTAATGATATAGACGATATTAAACACACCCTGTCTATGCGCAGTCTGGAATTTGCCAAAAAGACTGGGACTAAATCATTTATATGCTGTCCCATTGTAAACAATAATGAATCTTTGGGCATAATAGCCGTGGATAATGTTCAATCAAAAAGACCGCTGGTACAAAGCGACCTAACTCTAATGATGGGACTTGCATCTGTAATTGGAATCAGTATCCGTAACGCTGAACTTCTTGAATCAAGAACCAGACAATTCAACTCAATTTTGCATGTTCTGGCGGCAAGCATTGACGCCCGGGACTTTCTGACTGCTGGACACTCTGAAAAAGTTATGGAGTACTCAGTCGGCATTTGCAAAGAACTTGGTCATTCCAACGCATACACAGAAATGATTCGCATTGCTGCCCTGCTTCATGATTATGGCAAGATAGGCGTTCCAGATGCAATCTTGAAAAAAAGCGGAAAACTAACACCTGAAGAATACCATATGATTCAGACGCACTCGGAAAAAACACGAAGCATCTTGGAAAAAATAAACTTTGAAGGGATCTTCAGCCAGGTACCAGAAATTGCTGGATCACACCACGAAAAGATGGATGGAAGCGGATATCCCCGTGGTTTGCGCGGTGAGGAGATACCACTAGGAGCCAGGATTATTGCTGTAGCTGATTTCTTTGAGGCCATAACTTCCAAAAGACATTACAGAGATCCAATGCCTATTGACAAAGCAATGCACCTTTTAACTTTGGAAGCAGTAAACAATCGTTTGGATAACAATATTGTTAATGCTTTAAAACGGTATTATTCAAAAAATAACGGATGGAACGAGTCTGACATCAGTGTCGACGAGAGCGAGACGCCTAATTTTTGTAAAGTAAACATGCAAGATCGACTACGGTTGTCAAAAAAAGAGATGTTCAAAATGAAATAATAAGATGTACCTTACAGACATTTCCTATCTTAAGGATGTTAAGCTGAGACAAAATAATTTAATTGTTCTCCACCTAATTGACACTTACCCGCAACAAGCTTACCCAGCCAAGTTCGAACTAAACCATTATATCTTTTTCAAAAACTTTAGTATATATTTTCTTTCTTACGTCCCCGGCAAGAAATAACTGGAGTGTAAGTGAACCTCCGGGGATCATTTATGTAAGTTTGAAAATCCAATTGAAACTGGCTAAAACCTCCTTCATAATTATTTAGTAGGCCTGGAAATTTGCTGTTGATGACCTCCACTTTTTTTCGCCAATTAAAGGAGTCGGTTTCATTCATTAAACCAAACATCAAGTGATGAGCATCCACCTTGGCATCAATTTCTTCATATCCCATATCATAAAGGTAAGTGTATAATTTTCTACCAGCAAAGGGATCGAAATCAGCCTTTACTTGAAGTGTTTGAATGCAATCAGTTATTGCCTGTTCAAGTCGGGTATTTATTCCAAAATGACTCATGCAATTATAGTCCAGATCTATCAGGCAGAGGATTCCTCCAGGTCTGACTATCCTGGAGATATTCTGCACCAGATTGAAACTGTTGGAACGGTAGTATTCCAAAACAAATCTTACCCATACAAAATCAAAAGTGCCTAGATCATCTAGAGAATCGAAAGCATCTTTACATTTAAATTGCACATTTCCGTTATAATTATTTATCGCATAGCTTATTCTCTCCTCAGAAAAATCTATCCCTACTACGCTGCCTCCCGGCATAACAATATCATGTAGGATTAAACTGGTTTTTCCAGGACCACAACCAATATCAGCAACACGCATTCCCGGCTTTAATCCAGCCCACATAGATTGTTTCTTTATAGATTTAATGTCAGTTTTTATTTCTAATCTAGCAATTTCATGATTACCTTCCATTAAATAAGCATAACTATGCATTACTATGACTCCAATTTATGACATTGACAATTCATGGAATTATTAAACAGATAATGTTTTGGTAAAAAACATAGGTATAATTCTATTACTATCAAAAAAAATAAAAACTTTCCAAGTTAAATTAAAAGCCATGTTGTAAAATTTTTGACTTAAATTCAATTCCATCTATGTGAGCTATTTATTTGAAATCATTTGAAAAGTAAGCAAGTTCACACCAACATTAACATTCAAAATATATATTGTGTCTATATATCTGTATTAAATAACTAAAAAATTAAAATCATGTCAATCTTTTTTCTGCAGATTTTTAAATTGCAATACTTTAAAGAATGAAACTTTGTACAGTTTAATTGGGTGTAGCGTAAGCCTGAGGCTTCTACCAATAGGGGAAGACTAAGTAAATGCCTCTGTTTTTTGGGCCTGTCTTTATCTTCCTTAAGCCATTGATCAATGAATTCCTTGTAAGCGCTCCACCCGGGCGTCCCGGAACCAAACCTGCAAATAACTACCGGGGTTGCCTAATGTAGGTTCATTAATTATCCAAGGCCTTTAAGTGATGCGAAGTGGGCCGTATAATCAATGGTGTCTTCTGTTGTTGCAGGAACCCGTTTGTAAGCGTGGCCCCGGATGCTGTAACCCGATCATTGGTGAAGCTGTATATCCCTAAAGAATACAAGTCTATCCCGTTTAGAAGATTACTCTTTATTGTTACCATTCGGTCATCACTTATTCTATTTCAAAGGAGATCATGATGGCCAGAAGTAAAAGGAAAAAGTTGCACAAAAAGACAGTTCCAAACCTGCACGTGCACCAGCCTAATGCGGCGGGCATTGATGTCGGTGCTACTGAAATTTATGTAGCCGTACCTGAAGACCGTTCAGACGACCCGGTGATGTGCTTCAACACCTTCACCGAAGACTTGCATAACTGTTCCAGACGGCTCAAAGAGTTTGGTATAAAATCAATTGCCATGGAATCTACCGGAGTTTACTGGATTCCTGTTTTTCAAATTCTGGATTCCTATGGATTTGAGGTTATCCTGGTCAATGCCCGGCATGTCAAAAATGTCCCCGGGCGCAAGACTGACGTGCAGGATTGCCAATGGTTGCAGTACCTCCATTCCGTAGGCTTGCTACGCGGTTCGTTCAGGCCAAGTCAGGATATATGTGCGGTACGTTCTTTGTTCAGACATAGGGACAGCTTGGTAAGGGCTGCTTCATCCCATGTACAGCACATGCAAAAATCACTGACCCAGATGAACCTGCAAATCCATAATGTCATCAGCGACACTACCGGTTTTACCGGCATGTCTATCATCGATGCTATTCTTGCCGGGGAACGCGATCCTAATGTACTGGCAGACCTCAAGGACCGGCGTGTAAAAGCCAAAAAAGATGTCATCGCTAAATCCCTGACGGGAGACTATCGCCGTGAACATCTTTTTACCTTGAAACAGTCAGTTCAGTCATACCGCAATCATTGTCAATTGATCATGGATTGCGACATGGAGATCAAAGAACTTCTGGAAGAGTTTGAGTCCAACATTGATGTTGATGAATCACCGCTTCCCTCATCAAAAAAGTCAAAGCAGAAAGCAAAATCCAATACGCCTGCTTTTGATGTCAAGACCGAAATGTATCGCATTTTTGGAACTGACTTGACGCAGGTTAACGGAATTAGTGATTTGACAGCTCATGTTATTTTTACTGAAGTCGGTCCTGATCTTTCAAAGTTCAAAAATGTCGGTTCATTTTTGTTCCTGGCTTGGTCTGTGTCCGTACAACAAGATCAGTGGCGGCAAGATACTGTCATCGCACACAAGGCCGGGAACAAATCGTCTGGCTCATTCGCTTCGGATAGCTGCAAGTACTCTATGGAACAGTACGACTTACCTCGGAAATTATTATAGAAGAATGCGTTCCCGGCATGGTTCTCCCAAAACCATCACTGCTACGGCTCACAAATTGGCCCGTATTATATACCATCTCATTAAAAACCGAAAAACTTTTGACGAGACGGTGTCTTCAGAACAGGAAATAATGCATCAGGAGCGCTTAAAACGTCGAATAATTCTACAAGCAAAATCCCTGGGCTTAGAGCTGGTTCAGCAACCTGCCGCAAGTTAAGTGCCCCTGTGCGTAATAATATACCAAAGGCAAAAAAAACGTTAACGATAACAAGCTGAATTTGTGACTTATACGCTTCAAGTTACTTAGAAGAAGAAGGACCAAGAACAGGATACGGCTGATTGTCCCTGCTCCTATAACCTCTTTATTCACCCTTGAGTACCTTGCGGATGGTGTTTTTTGAATGACCATTCTCCCTGGCAAGTTGCTTTATTGATTTGCCGTTTACCCGCCTCCCAACCCTGACTTACTCGTACTGCTCCATTGTGATCATGCCTCCTTCGCCTCCACCCCGAATCAGAATTCAGCTCAGGATATAGGCGCTTTGTCAGGGGGGTCAAATTTCAGTTATCACAAACCTCTTAATTAAAGGGGGTCAGTTTACGGTTATCACAATCATCTCGTAGTCTGATCTGAGAAAATGCCTTTAACGGCAATCGTTGAAAAGGTGCCCTCGATCTGAAATTTCATCCCTATAAAATACGTTCAGCCCGAATTTAATCAGGGTTGACATGGTTTCTATACTTCCCTAAATATTCTTAATAAGGATATAAGCCGGTAATCAATAAATTCCAGCATAAACAAGGAGATCATGATGCCAAACCCAGTTACTGACAACAAC
>SKOF01000338.1 GCA_007120155.1 Thioalkalivibrio sp.
ATGGTCGCGGACAGGCTACCCTTCACGCCCAGGAAGTCTCCCAGGTCAACCTTGCGCCCCCGACCAATAAGATGCATCGTCTCCTTTTCTTCCTCGTCCTCAACTTCCTCACTCTCTACGTTGTTGAGCAATACCGTGAGCGACGAGTTTTGAGGATGAATGAGCCAGTAGTGATCGCTGTTGGGGATGGCAGCATGGATCGGATCTTTCGCACTCTCTACAAGGTTGCCACTCTCGTCCGTGACCCGAACCACGGCCCATTCGCACACCATATTGGCCGGAGCGAGCCAGTCCCTGAACAAATATGAACTCACGTTTGTGGTGATGTGGGTCAGCCTCTGCCATGAGGGCTGCTCATCGGTGCGCCGATACACCCTGTATGCAACCCAGTTGCCTGGCTTTGTACTTGACCACTCCAAACGTACATGACCTTCGTGGTAAAACGGCGACGGATCAAGATTAAATGCCACCATCGCTACGTCACGATCCTCTCAAGGTTCTTGATGAACTCCTCAGCATCCTCGCCGCTGGTGATGTTCGGGAACACGAAGTCACCGTGGTAATGGTGCTCGTGTGTGCCGCCACCCAACTTTCGGAGCACCTCATCCGACAATGGGATTACGGCCTCATCACTGCCACCCTCACCAATGAGCGCGAGCGTGCCGCCTGGGCGACTCTTGACGAGAGCCCCATGCTGGAGTCCAATGGCACGCCTGATTGCACTTCCGAATGGCACACGCTCAAGGCCGTAGCCAAGTGTCTCCCTGCCAAGGTGAGTTGCAGCCCTCATGGACTTCTGCCATGCCTGGTCACCAACAGTGGTGTCAATACCGCGGATCAGATCCCAGACTTCACTTGCAATTCTCCGAAGCCTGCTATCCATACCATAATCCGGCAAGTGATACCTGAATGCGCCGTATGACCAACCGCGCCGACCACCCACGTGCGAACCGATGCCACCGGCACTCTCGACATTGGTTCCCGCTACAGTGCCCGCTGTGTGGCCGGGGCGACCGTAGGGGGTGTGCCCAGCGGTATTGATACCGATGGAGAAGCCCGTAGAGGGGTCGCCACGGCCCGGAGCGAACCGACCCACCCTATTGCGCCCTGTCGCCATCCCGGTCGCCCAGCGACCCCCCATACGACCGTTCCCGGTGGCGGCGAAGTTGCTCAACCAGGCCATGAACCCCGAGCAGTCGAATCCAGGGTTACCGAAGCCGCCCCACTGGTAGCGACCTGTACGACGACGACCCTCTGCGATAACTTCACTCGGGTCCTTTACCCAGCCACCCGACTGCAGGCGCTGAACCTCACTGAGGTCGCCACCCGTAGTGCGAAGTCCGCGATAGAAGTCTGCACTACTGCCAAGGGAGTTCAGCCACTGCAAGAACTTGTCATCAATGACTTGCGATGACCTCTTGTTCAACACCCACTCACCAGGCTCCAACAGGGCAGGAACTCTGTCACCAGAGCCGACACCGGGAACGCGGCCACCAGTCGCCAGCCTGATCGGATCAATGCGAGCCATCTGGCCCACTCCGATGCGACTGGCAATGGCGTTCCAGAAGCGCCTGATGCCGTTGTTGTAGGCATTGTTGATAACCCAGTTCACGGGCCTCGACATTGCGCCCTTCAGCGCATCCATTGCTGTCTCGACACCAGACGACATGGTGTCGAAGGCACGCCTGATGTTACCTGTGATCCTTTCAACCGTACTCTCAACCGCCCCCAGCGGTGTACTGATGGCCCTTTGGATGCCATCCCAGAAGCCTCCCCACCATGACCCCAGCGCATTGAAGACGTCCCTAAAGACGGAGTTCACGCGGTTAATTACTTCAATGATGGTGTCGCGTGCACTGGTTATCGGCGAGGTCGCATTCGTCCTAATCGTACTCCAGGTAGTACTCCACCACGTAGAGAGCGAACCGATTGTCTCCCTGACGAACGAGGACACCGCGGAAGCGGCCCCAAGAATAAAGTCGCGCATGGCTGTGAACGGAGTAATGGCCCTGTCGCGGATCGTTCCCCACGTGGTCGTCCACCATCTTGAAAGCGCATCAATGATACTTTCAATCCGGTCACGGATAGCAGTGACGATCTGAACCAGCGTATCCCTGATGTTGTTGAAGATGGCCCTTCCACGATCAAACAGGAAGGTAAAGTATCCAACGATCGCATTGACCATATCTGGTACAAGCGAGTTACCAACAAGGCGATCATAGACCCACCGGAACGGAGCAAAGATTGCATCAGCGATCTTCTGGAACAACTCCGCTACCATCCAGAACGCATCGCCAAAGAGGGCAACGATCATATCCCACATATCACTGAATGTCTTGTGGATCGCATCAGTGATGCCAACGATGCTCTCCCATACCCCCATGAAGTCACGCTCAACAAGAGCAACGATGCCCTGAATCACATGGCGCACGATAGCAAGCAGGTTCGTGAACAGGTTAATCACAAACCCAAGGATGGGGCCAATTGTGTCACCAATGCCCTTCATCAGGGGGATAAACATATCATGGAACAGTGGCCCCAGGGGCTCCATTGCGACTACGATACTTGAGAAGAAGTTCCCAAACATCTCAACCCAGTTGCCCAGTTCAGAAATGAGGCTCCCGATGGGCTCGCGGATATGACTCCAGATGGTGCCAAACATGACAGCGAAGCCCTCAATCACTGTCGCAATGACTTCGAACGTGCTGGTGAACAGATTAGCAAGTCCCGCCATGAGGGGCCGCAGACCCTGGAAAAAGTCTGTCACTCCACCGAAGGGGCCATCACCGAAGGTCAGCCCGTTCCACCACGTAACAAAGTCATTCCACCGACGCTTCAGCCACCGAATAGCAGTGGCCCATGCATCCTTCAGGGGCCCGAAGAAGTCAAGGCTACCAAGGGTCTGTGCAGCCTCCTCCGCCCACTGGTCAATGAGTTCATTGATCTCGTCCAGCCCACCTTCGTGACCCAGCATTGCTTCGCCGCCCGGAAGTTCAAAGTCCACACCGATTCCGGCTTCCCTGAACCGCTCCACGTGTGGAGGCAGAATCTCGTCAGCCCCAGCACCCTTAGCGGCCTCAGCAGCGCGAGCAGCAGCCTCCATGGCTGCCTGTGCCGCAGCGGCAGCACGCTCAAGTTCCCTAAGCGCGCTCTCCATCTGGCGAACCATGCCCTCGCTAGAGCGGTATCTCTCATTTAACTGCTGCAATTTCGCCAGTTCAAGGTCATACCGCTCACGAACGGAGTCACGCTGCCTCTCAAGTCCCGCCACCACGGCTTCCTGGGCAGCAACCACAGCCTCCTGATCGGCTACAGCCTGTTCAGCGCGACGCCACTCGCCTTCGAGTTTGTCAACCTCCCTCTGCTGCTCGATGATCCTGGCAAGGAGTTCCTCGAACGACATCTCCTCCATTGAGTTGACCAACTGGTCAATCTGGCGACGGAGGGGATCGAAGCGAAGGCTCTCTTCGAGCCGCAGCATCTCGCCTTCCCTGCGGAGCCGTTCAATCTCTTCACGCAGGGCCTGCATCTCAGCATGTGGCCCAGTCCCTGCCCTGACCTCAGCCTTGGCGCCTTCAAGTTCAGCGATCTGCCTATCGACCACACCCAAGATATCTGAGCCAGCACCGGCAAGCCGGAGGTCCTCACGCTTGCCACGCATCTTTTCAAGTTCACCCTGCAGGCGGGCTAACTTGCGCTGAGTATCGTCAATGGACCCATGCGCCTCCTCAAGGCGCATAAGTTCAAGACGCAGTTCCTTCTGCGCCATTTCATTCTCGAACAGTGCATCACTCATCTCGCGCATACCCTCGATTGGGGTGCGCGTGAGTTCATCGAGCACGGACGCAGCATCACGGTAGGCACTCTCTGCCGCCTGTGCTGCATCTCGCAATTCAGAGAGTCGATCCCGCATGCCCCGGAGTCGATCCTGGGCCGCGTCAACCCTGCGATTTGCCTCATCGAGGGCCTTCTGCCAACGAGCAACAATGCTCTCCTGTGCCCTGATCTCCCGGCTAAGCCGCTCCATCTCTGCATTGAGGCGATCAATGGCAGCGAACATTGCATCCACCGCTGAGCCCGCGCCGGGGGCCACGGCTACAATCATCTCGCGAGTTTCGGCACGCTCCTGCCGCAGCAGTGCCTGTCGCGCTGATGCTGTAGCGGCCTGGAACTGCAGGAGGATGCGCTCGGCTGCCGCTACTGGGCCACCACCCTGGAAGCCCGGAGCATTGAAGAATGCCAATGCATCAACAAGGTTAGAACCATCGCGGCGAACCACGAACTCCTCGGGCTCGAGAAGGGCGGGGATCTTGTCTCCCCTACCCTGGCCTGGCACCTTGCCTCCACGGTGCATGTGCTGCACGCCACCGCCAGGCGTCTGTGGCTTCCGCCGCCCCACGTTACTACTTGTGGGTCCACCAATAGAGAAGAGGTTGCTAAAGAAATCTCTAATGATTCTAGCAGCAGTCGCCACCATATCAATTACAGCAGTGAGAACATTACGCACGGTTTCAGGCAGGCGCATCCAGATACGCTCCATGCTCTCTACCGCCTGGCCCATGTTGTCTCGCAAGGCCCAGATCAGGAAAGCAATCCCACCAATAGCAATCGTCCAAGGACTAAGTACCTTGAGCGCAAGCAATGCGAGACTCTTGGCAAAGAACAAGATCACAGCACCGAGGCGGTTAAAGACCAGAATCGCCGCACCAACGGTACGGATAATCGGCCCCATGACTGCCAGCATGGCAAGGCTCAAGAGAATCCACTGCTGAGTTACGGGGTGCAACTGGCCAAACGCCTGGACGAGTCCCACAAACCGATGGATGAGCCCGAGCATGGCGGGCAACATCGGAGTAATAACGTCAATGAGTGCGTTACGAAGTTGCGCACTCACAATGTCGAAGCCCTTGGAGGTGCTCTGCAGCACCATCGCAACCTCTTGATGGTACTGCGCCATATTACGGGCTTCATCGGCTGTGACCGCCAACGCCGTAGCGTACCGCCCCTGGTCAGCGGTAAAGTCACGAATCAGGATGGCTGCACGCGACACCTGGCGGCGACCGAAGATGTGCGTGAGCGCCACGTTACGCTGCGCAGTATTCACATCGTCAAGAGCAGAACCAAGGATCTCTAGCCGCTCGACGAAATTACCTGACTGCCACTCCACACCACTGACTGCAATGCCCATTTCCTCGAACAGGTCATTGGCGGCACTGGCAGGAGCCATAAGGCGTGTAATGATTGTCTTGAGTGCGTTACCTGCCTCACTAGCGTTACCGGCTGCAGGCACAAGGCTTGCCGCCATGGCGGCGAGGTGTCTTACATCGACACCGGCTTCACGGGCAATACCGCCAGACTTCTGAAGAACTTCAATGAGGTTCCTGAAGGCAATGGTGGTGTTGTTCTCCACCATGTTCAGGATCGCCATTGTCTCAATGAGTTCCTGAGCACTCAAGTTATACTGCGCCTGGACAGCAATCAGAGCATCAATAGACTCCGACGCTTCCATCGTCCCGAGAATCATCACTTCAAGAGTGGTACGAACCCCATGCGCTAGCGCAGTACCACCCGCACCCGCCTGCGCCCAGGCTGCTGCTATTTCAGTTACTTCGCTCTGGTGGACGCCAAAGATATCGCTTAGATGCCTGAAAGCCTCTTGTAGTGCCTCAACCTCTGCACGGGCCGTTTCCTGGTCAATGGAGAGGTCCCCGTACACCTTCGCCATGCGGACCTGGGCCCTGTCCAACTCAAGGGCCCACCTAGACGTTGCGATACCTGCTGCAACGATAGGCAAAGTAAAGTTGAACTCAATCTGCCTACCCGTCCACTGGAGGTTCTTACCGAACTTCTCCATCGAGTAAAGCCCGCTGCCGAGGTTATTGAAGAAGCCTCGGACCTTCTGCCGCGCCATCGTGACGCCCGCTGCCATGCCACCGATAGCGCCGACAACGCCACCTCGCCCTTGCATCGCAGAAGCCATGCGGGCAGTGGCTCCACCCAACTGCCCGGTAGTCTGCTGAAGGCTTCGCAATTGCTGGTTCGCTTCGCGCACTTGGCGCATGCGAACCCGAATCTCTAGCGTTGCCTCCACGGTACTGCCTATCTACTTCGCCCCGGCCTGGGACGTGACCTCTGTTTACGCTTCTCCTCTTGCTTGTCGTGTGCCCTCTTTACATCGAAGATGATCTGCCATTCCTGTAGTAATCTGGGATGCTGGTCATACAGCCCTCCTGCTACTGGTAGATGATGGAAGTCTAGTGCCGATGCCAGGCCATAGAGTCTTATTGATTCATAGGGGTGCTCAATGGCCTGGCCCTTAAAGAACTTTTCGGCCTGCTCCCTTAAGTGTCTTTTCCCTCCTGCTCCTCGGCCTTCTCCTTGCGGAGTTCCTGCAACTCGGCGATCTGCTCGTCAATGTCCTCAACGGTGACGTCTTGCAGCAGCCACGGGTTGTGCTTACGGACCTGCTTCTCGATCTTATCGATGATCGTAGGGCTTGCCTTCTCAAGGAACTCCTCAAGATTCTTCCTGCTGAACGGGACTGGCTCACCCTGCTTGTACAGGTTCCAACCCGTGAGAGCCACCTTGAGGAGGTTGTACCGATCATCGCCCGCCGCAAGATCCATGATCGTGTCGCCAGTCGCACGCTGCATGCGCACCTTGCGGTTCGACTGGTTCAAGTACTGGCGACGCTGCCCCTCGTTGAGTTCCTTGAACTCGACCCAGGACACCTTGTCAGGAAGCATGACTCGATGCGTAACATCGAACCCGAAATAGTCTTCAGGCACTGGAGTCTCAGTGGCAACGCCCTGAGATTCCAGTGCCTGCTCGACCTGATCTGTGGTTTCGTCCATGTGAGCCTCCTTGTGCTCTTCTTGGTTTTGGTTACGGTATTGCGCTGGTGAGTCTAGGCGATTGCCGTCGTGGCGTTGACGACCTCGATGCTGGCGATATCGACTGCCGGGTCAGGCCGGAGGAACTGAATGTCGATATCGTGCTCGATAATGTCGTCCCCAGATGGATCGACTTCGAACGGCTGCAACGCAACCTGCGGTGCCGCCACCTTGATCGCGTGAAGAATAGCGCCACCTGCAGGCTCGTATGTCTCGCAGACAATCGCCAAGTCCTCCTTCACGACAAGCCCACCTGGAGTCACAGCCGAGGGATCGCCGTACACGGCCCGACGCCACAGGCTGCTGTCCTCTGGGCGGATCGAGACACTCGCGGTGAACTCGCGCCGCTTCTCGACCAACCCACCCAGGAAGAACGACCCCAGGCGGAAGTCGTCGTCCTCAAGGTTGTTGTTCAGATCGAAGGTGAAGGATCGCGCCGGAAGGGTGATACCACCCATGAGGATCGAGATATTGGTCCCGACGATCATGGGGTTGACGTCCACTGCCGGGGCGGCAGTCTTGATGTGCCCTGCCTCCTGCAGGCGAGCGATCAGGCCAACGGTACCCATGAGGTATCCGTTTGCCTCTGCCTCCAGGTGAAGGGTGTTCACCTTGGCGTCGGTGTAGTGGAACACGTCGAAACCCTCACCGATGGCCTCCTCGACGGAGAGCCACGGCAGCGGACCAGTGGCCGGGGTGATGGTGTGCTTGTGCGCACCTTCGGTACCCTCAGCCTCCGACGTGCCCTGCCCCAGCGCAGCACGCGCCAGCGTTGCGAAACTACGAGTCCGAGCGTAGAACTCGAAGTCGCCCACGAACGCCACTGCGCCAAGGTAGGCGTCAGGCACGTCGCGGTTGCCGCCGATCTCAGGATCGGGAATCAGCAGTTCTCGGTTGGGACCAAGGGCACCAGAGCGAGTCCGCATAAACACGCCATCGGTACCAGGGTCCGCGTAGGTACCCTCTTCGGCCTGGGTCTTGAAACCGACCTGACCTTCCTGACTCTGGAAGCCCATTGCTCACCTACTCCTTGTTCTTGTTGGACTTGTTGGAGGACTTCTTGCTGCTATCCTCCACGCCCTCGCGGCGAAGTTCAGCCTTGAGGCGCTCCTCCTCCGCCTGAAGGCGCTGAAGAGTAACGTCGTTGGTCTTGTCGGTCCGGCCTTGCACGCGCTCGCGCTTCGCCTCGGCCAACTGCTCGCGCAGGGCGTCCACACGCTCCCGCGCTTCCGTGACCTGCTTCTCACTAGCCACTTGGTTCTCCTATTCTGCAGGCGTCAGTTCGGTTTCGACGTAGGACTCTGTGACCGAAAGGAACAAGAACGAACCTGAAACCTCGTTCGACAGGTAACGCTGCTGCGTGATGCCGAACCTTTGCACCCTCTCAAGCATTCCTTCGGACAGGGTATTCAACTGACCAAGTTCTACACGAAATGCCACGTTTCTGTACAGCAATGCCCGCACCTTCTTCGCTAAAGATGCGTGCTCCTGAACTCCCTCCTCCTCGGTTGCAACTTTCACCATGGACTGCACAACTAAGTTGTAACTTCCAATTGCTGGCTCAAGTTGCCCAATCTCGAACACTCGCGGTGTCCAGATCGTAGCGAATACTCCGAAGGATCTCTGGGGGTCAGTTGGACGAAGTGGTCTGCCCACAGCGAAATGCTCAGGGCTGATAGCAGAAAGGTTGTCTTTAAACAACTCAACTACGTTATTGGGGAAGTCTAGGTCAGGCACCCATCCCACCCCTCATCACAGTGCGTGCCCCACCTGAGACAACACTTACTACGTGGTTGACTAGTTGATTCAGCAGTGCTTCAGCGTCCTGGGTGCCAAGCCCGAGCACGGGCCGGGGTGGCTGCGACGGGCTGCCCTTCTGCCCGCGCTGAGCGCCCTCCACGGCCTCCCTAAGCGTCCCTGACGGCTGATCGCCGGGGTAGGCTAGGGTCACGTCACCCCCCTCCCGCTCAAAGCGTCCTGAGCCCGATGTGACCCACCGCTGTAGGTCCCCTGAGCGTAGGTTGATCTGCGCGAAGGCATCATAGCCAAGAGCAGTTCGCCACTCAAGCGTAGCGGGCGAGAGTGGAGCCCAGGCGCCCGTTACATCGTCACCTTCATTCGAGAAGCGGTCACTAGCGCGACGCTGGAGGTGCGGCAAGGCGGAACCCTGAAGGAACTCTGCCTGGCCCTGAACCGACATGACACCTTCAAGCCTGCGCAGCACTCCTTCTAGGTCCTGAGTTTCAATCGTGACTTCGATCACGACATACCCCCCGGCTCCCACGGAGAGCGAACGAGTCTCCCGCCTAGTACTGGTGCGTAGAACGCATCCAGGGCAGACTCTTCATCCTGACTTCGGATCGTGGGACCCGTAGTGTCAGTTAACCAGTCTTGAACGTCAGCACCCTCCAGTGGGAGGGAGCCGTTGGCGATCAACTCCAGTTCTTGGTACGCTTCTCTTACAAGCATACGCCCGTAAGAATGAATGGAGTCGTCACCTGCATTCGCCGCCATCAAGAAACGACCGGAGGCGATGTGGTTGTTGATCCGCTCAAGAAGAAGCCTGGAATGACGCTCCAGGATGGCGAGGTCTACAGGTGTCTGATACCGCACGCCAATCTTAGCGTCAATCTCCTTTGCGGCATCACGAACGAAGTTTTCCTTATTGAGGATACCTGATTGGACATCTCCAATCAGCATGTCCTCAACGCTGGAATAACTCTCCTGCATTTACACTCAACCAATCTTCTTCTAACCGTCTTCCTGCTCACGCTTCCGCTGGAGTCCACGGCGCCCAGTGTTCTTCGGAGACTGGACAGGGTTGCGAGCCTGACGGTTGGTGCTGCGACTTCCCTTCGGGAAAGACTTGGGCTTGTAGGAGGGCCCACTGGCCTTGCGAGCCATACTTCACTCTCCTTGTTCTTGGGGCTAGGAACGGAGCACGCAAACCGTGCGTGTCATCCTTGCGTACTCCGCTCCTAGCCTGGTAGCCCCTGGGAGAAGGGACACCTAGAGGACGTTGAGAACGTAGGTGAGTTCCATGTGCGGGAACACCGGGAACGCCTTGACGCCCGTTCCCCGGTCGTGGCTCCACGGGTCCACCGTGTCGCGCTCCCACTCGTAATAGCCCGACGACCAGTTGCCCTCGGGGTGCGGCGAAGTCAGGGTCTTGGCGAAGCCGATCGTGTCGTCCAGCGCCTCCACGTCGGCCTGACTCGGCAGGAAGATGATCTTGTTGTTGGAGAGAAAGCGGTGGTTCGTGATCGTCTGCGACCCGATGGGGCGCGTGCGGTACACCGCGTCGTAGGGCTGGAAGCGAACACCAGTGGCACGCTCCACGACGTTGCGAGCAGCCTCAGTGCCCCAACCGTCCACCGTGTAGAGGGGGTTACTCCCCGTCAACTGGTTGGTGAACTTGTCGGAGTTCAGGACGTTGTTGATGACCTTCTGCGAGCAGGCTGCACGGTCAAGGGTCACACCGTAGGTGTCCTGTGCGTGCTCCTGCAGGGCAAGAATGTCGCCGATGGGGTCCGCGTTGGACGCTGACCACAGCACGTCCACCGTAATCACCTGAGAAGCAGGACGGCCCCAATCGACCGTGAACTGGATCTTCCCGTCGTTGTAGACGATCTCACCATGTTCGAGTGACTGCATGATGAGCCACTCGATCCGGTTGTCCAACTTCCGACGCCGGATGCGCTCATCCCGAGCGATCTTGGACTGGAAACCCTCCAGCATGGAGTTGACCGTGAGGGGCAGGCTGAGTGCACCTGCGTTCTCACGCAAGAGCAGCGCCTCGCGGTACCGAGTCACGTCACTGACACGGTAGTGATCCTTGAGGGCCCAGTCGATCACGGCTGCACGCCCGTAACCAACCATCTCGTCCTTCTGCGCGAGTTCGCTCTCCGCGTCCTCGGCGCGAGCAGGCGCGAGCCCGGCCACAAGGCCAGCCGTGTAGTCGAAGATGGCATCATCCGACTCGACGCTCTCCCACGGAGCAATCTGGCGAAGCCCGATGTGCTCTTGGGGAGGCTCGTACTCACGGATGGTGCCAAGGGCAACCTCCTTGCGGACAATGCGGTCCTGGGGAAGGGTGCCCAGCGAATGGTGCTGAGTACCACCGCCAGGGCCGGTCGCCCCAGCACTGGTCGGAGCAAGGTCATTCATCTCTAGTTACCTCCGAGCATCTGTGCTTAGGCGAACATGATATCGAGGCGCTTCTTGCCTCGCATCTCGTCCGCTGTTGCATCGGACAGGGCCTCCAGAACCGACGAAGGTTCCACCTCGCCGTCACTGACGTACTCAAAGCACCACGCCTGAACTGCCGTGGCTTCGTACACCACAGCGATCTCGACGTCACGCTCCATGAGTTGCCAAGGAAGGAAGGTGTTGTTCAGACCCACGATGTTCGCCGCGGTCTGCCGACCATCAGTAGCAAGGGCGTCAAAGGGGCCAACCTTGCCCTCCTCAGCGCCAGAAGTGATCCGCGCCATGACCGTGCCGGTCTGGAGCACCTTCTGAGTGTGTCCATCGATCTCGACCTCGGGAACCGAGGCTGCGGACACGGTGTAACTCTCGGTCTTGATATCCTGCGTGGAGCGCAGGAACTCGTTGCGACCGAAGGGCTGCCGGTAGTTCGGCCCCTTCACGAAAGCAGGCATATCTGCTTCTCCTCTTCGTAGTACCTACTGGTTCCTGCGTCTACACCAGGGTCGGTGCCTTGCCAGCCGCCTCCAGCCGACGGAAGGAGGCCGTCTTCTTAATGTCATCGACCTTCATGTTAGCAAGGCGATGACGCTCGACGATGGCGAGGTCGGTGTCCTCTTGCGAGTACTGACCACCCTTGTCGTCGGGGCCACCCTTCGTCGGAGGCTGGCCGTTCGGAGTGGCGTTCGACCCCTTCGGGCCAAGGAGGCCCATCGGGGGGGCATCCTTGTACGCAGCCTGGAACGCCTGGAACTGCTCGTCGGTCATGCCGACGACCATGTTCTCGAAGTTCTTGATGTGATCGGCAGTCGAGAAGATCTTGCCATCGTGGGCAAGTGACTGCACGAAGTCCTTCCGGTTGACCTCGACCTGCTGGCGCTGCGCCTCCCGCAGGGTCGAAACCTCGGACTCCAGGGCGTCGATGTGGCGCTGAACAGCGGAGAAATCGCTGACCTGCTCGCCGTTCACCCTGAACGAATGCGTGGTCGCCGGAGTGGGCTGAGTCTCAGGAGGCGTGCCACTGTTGTTGCCAGCACCCTCGTTGTTGTTCTCACCTGTCACTTGATGCTCCTTCACTCTGTGGGTTCGGAGAACTGCATAGTCGCCCTTCTGGAAGAGCCCCTCCACAGCGGGGAGATCCACAAAGGCAAACCCCTTGACCACGGGCCAGAACATCGCCTCTTCGTTGGTGACGTAGTGACCCACCTCAGCCGACCGCGCACGGTAGGTACCCCTCTGGATACGTTCATGCGCCTCAGGCTCAGTGATCTCGAAGTCAGCAAGGAGGTAGTTTGTTCCATCTACCTCTTCGGCCTTCAGCCCGGTAATGTAGCCCTGGACTTCACCACCGCCGCCGAAGATTGAGGGATGGTTGTGCCGCACGATCGGATTCGGGAGGATTCCACGATCACGCAGGAGTTCGAAGTGAAACACCATCTGCTGAAGATGCTCCGGCTCCCACGTGGTCAACTCACCCATTGAGTCACGGAAAGTTCCCGTCCTGAAGATGCGATACCCCGAATAGAGGTAAGTCCCTCGATCGCTCTCTTTGAACTCCAGGCCCTTCGTTCCTGCCTCAGCAAGGCTGAAAACCTGCAGCATGCCAAACCCCGCCGCCTCTGGATGGGCGACGGTACCAGTGCTGGCGAAGGTCCTCACACCGCCAACAATACTCATGTCTTACCCTCCTACGCAAGCATTTCACTGAACTGTTTGGGCAAAGGCTCCTGCTCAACCCTCATCGTTGCACGATCCGAGATTTTTATCGAATACCACCGAAGGCACTCGCGACACCGAATGCGAACCGTTCCCTCTGTGAAGACGATCTCACCATAGATGCGCTTCTGCTTATGTACTTTCACATGAACATAAGGAAGTCCATCCTTGCCCCTGCCATACTGAGCAAGAAGTGGCCTTCGACTACAAAAGCAGCGAATCTGTCCGTCAGACTTTGATTCCATCAAGTTCTCCGATGAGAACAGCCTTCAGCGCAGCAGCAAAATCTGAGGACTTCCAAGCCTCGGGGACTCCAAGGGTATCCTTCATCCACAGTTCAACCATGGCGTAGATGTACTCAGTTTGCTCATGGGCATACTTACTATCCACCCCATCTTGAATAAGCGCCTCTTCGAACTTACGTCGATATCCAAGACTGGGCGAGAACTCCTTAGCCGTTAGCGCACCACTCCGCTGAGCCTTCTTAAACTGCTTGTCGATACGTTCCACAATCTCATCTACAACGCCCCTGGCTGCAGTGATACTGCGCCCCCGTTCAGTCCGTGGCCGCACTGCACCCGGACGCTCTGGGCGTCCGACACGCTCATCCCTCTGTGGCTCATCACCCTCAGTCACCTGCTGAATCTCCTTGAGATCGAGTCCAATGTACTGACCCAACTGCTCGAGATCCTTCACGCCAATGCTGCCATCCCGCATCAGTTCAGTTACAACCGCACGAATAGTCTCGACGTGCTCCTTGCCCATCTTGCGATAGTTCCAGTATGCCCGAGGAGCATTCGGGCTGAAGTTGATAGCCTTCAGCCTATTCAGCAAGTAACGCTCAAGGTACTCCTTCAAGTCGCCAGCAAGAGCATTGAGCATCCACATCCAGACCTGCATGTGGTTGACGCCGAGGTTGTAGGAACCAACGTCCGCAGTCCTGAACAGCAAGACTGGTGTGAACATCCCGAGGCTGATCTCTTCATCTAGTCGGTTCATATACCTTTCAAAGTCAGCACCACGCATCTGACTCTCAAGGTACTCCAACTGGTATTCATACTCCTTAGTAGTCTGCTCACGATCAGAAGGCAGCACCACGACCGACCTGTTGCGGAGTGCCATCAAGACCTGCTCCATGGCCTCGCGCCCGTTCATCACCTCCCCCGCGATCTCGACCTCATCATCGAACGGTGCACGCCCAATGGGGAGGGGCTCACCGAACCGCTCGAAGTACCTGTTGGCGAACAGGTGCAGCAAGATGCTGAAGAAGTAGGCAGGAAACGAAGGCTTGAGTACCTTGCGCCCGTAGTAGTTGCCGTTCTCCATTAAGAGTGGATACCACAGTGAGTTCTCCACTGGGATCGGATGATTCTCCCCCACTTGGTCGATCCCGTCAAAGAGATAATGTTTCGACCTCATGCGACCGGGAGGAGCGTAGCCCTCTACCTCTTTCCAGTGGACCCTGCTGTCCTCTGGAATCAGGTCTTTGATCTTGTCAACCTCAACTCTACGCCGACGGACATTGTTCTCGTACTCAACCACCATCGGTGAGTAGCCCGCCCAGTACGCCTGCGACACACCTCTGATGAGGCGAGTCCATACGTCTTCTAACTGGTAAGTCAGTTCATCGGCAATGCGCTTATCTTCACATTCCACTCGCCAGTCAATCTGGTGCATCATAAACGTGAGAAGCGTCAGTGATGCGTTGACTTGGTAATGATTGCGCATCTGACGATAGTCGTTGAGCGTAAGGCGCTCAAGGTCAAACTGGATCATCCCACCGCCTGGGAGTGAAAGCATCTGGTACGGAGTATGTGGCCCCGACCAAGAGCCATACCTGCCAGTACCAGGAGCCTTGTCCTTCCTAAACTCAAGTGGACGACCACTAGGATCAACTAGTCCGCTACTCACCTTGTGCTCCAGATTCTGGACGCCTTCGTCCCTACAGGTGGAACGGGGGCACTTATGCCTCCGCCTGAAACTCCAACCCCTGGAGCGTAACGATCAATGTCGCTCTGAGTGCGCTTCATCTGCTCGATACCGATGTGACGACGATTGGTACGGAAAGAACGATCACCCATAAGAGTGAAGGTCACGCCCGCAACAGCGTCGGCTACATCTTTGCTCCCTCCAGGGGGATGGTCGATCTTCTTGCCCATGTCTACCAGTTGTTCAAGTTCTTTTGCCAGTATTTCAACCCGTTCAGATGAGCCTCGTTCGATGTGAACGATGTACTTAGGAAACTCGATTCTATCTTCGTACAACGCCTCACGAAGATCGTGATAAGGAAGAAGGTCCTTATCTACACTGACATATTCAGACGCAAACCTCTTCCTTCGAAGTTGTTGATTGGTGTCTGTGGACTCGAACCCATCCATCGTGACCAACTTGATCTTAAAACCAAAATCATCACGAAGTGCATACAGGATTCGCCTCACGTCACCAAGGAAGATTTCACCTCCCGCTGGAGCCAGTATGCGCAAGAGCATATCTATGACGATGTAAGGCTTCTCCTCTCCCTCCCGCTCAACCATGCCCCGACAGTGCCCCATCGCCATGCCGAAGGCATCCCCCTCAGAACTGTACGCGATATCCAGATGTACAGTCCTCTTTATACTTTCCTTAGCGCGGAACCAGTCAGCGAAGCGCCCATCCAGTCCAACCGGGGATGCATCTCCATGACGCCTTATCCACCGATCCCGAGCCTCGTAGATCTTGTGAGGCATTGAAATGAAGGGGTCGCCCACTGCCGGAGGAATACCCGCCAAGTCGCGCAGTGCCTTCTCGGGATTGTTCTCGAAGTCAGACTGGAACACCACCGGAATCTTGATGATGTGGTCGCCACGCTCGCCCGCTTGCATGTGCGCACCCACCCCACGCGGGATTATCTGCTTGCGGTGGGAGTCGTAGTAAAAGACCTTCGGGTCGCCGTTCTCATCTTTCTCGTAGTGATCCCACCCGAACGACTCCCAGATTGTCAGTTTGGAAGCGTAGGCATCTTCGCGGCGCTTGAACTCTTCGTACTTACGTGCGGCAAAGCCATCGCCACGTTTCATCTGGCCAATGATGAGAGTGAACCCACGTTCTTCGAATCGACTTGACACACGTGAATGAATGGTCTGATAGCCAGACTCAGCGTAATCCTTGTTCTTCGTAACTTTGTGTGAATCGGCTTCGTCTAGGATGCCCCCCAAGATGTTGTATCCCTCGAATGTGGTTTCCGCCGAGTCACCGGGGAGAATCCAGATATCCTTTGGAAAGCGGATCTGGTTAGAGTACTTCGTATCTCGAGGGTAGTAAGTTTGGAACCAAGGAGAGTTGTCGATCCGAGCCTTGATATCTCCGAATACAACCTCTTTTGCTTGCTTCTCACTTGTTGACATCTGCATGAACGCAATGCGCGAGCCAGGAAGCAAGCGGAAGTACTCCTGAGGATCCTTTAAGCACAAGACCCAATGACACAGATAAGGAAGTACGATACTAGCAACCGTAGTCTTGCCAATACCAATCCCGCCAGTAAAGATAGCAAGTGGATACTTGGCAACCCTATCGCCAGATACCTCAGAACCAATAATGTTCTTTAATTCTTCCCTAATGCGAGGACGCACCATCCTGTAGATGTTGAGATAGTCCTCGCCAAGAAACTCCAAAAGGTCAGCAGGGCGCTGCTCGAAGTGAGGGTACTTCTGTAGCCAGGAAAGTTCCCGCTTAACTTTCTCAGGGTCGAAGTTGCTCATTCCCTTACCAGATCTGACTTGTCCAACCTTCCAAAGAATGCCAGGTAGGGCTCATCATTGGCAGGATGGAAAGCGCGCGTACTCCTGAACAGCAATGCGCTGCGGTGGCGTCCGTATATCCTCAGTGAGCCATCAGGATAGACGCGAAACCCTGTCGTGTTCTCGTAACATACCGACACACGAGAGTTACGGAAAGAGGCTGTGATATCCATTACACGTCTATCGTTTCGCTAACAGCCCTCTGCTGAATCTCTTCCTGGTCGCCACCAAGGATGTTCTTAATCATCTCAGGGGTAATGTCCTCCCGAGCAACTCCCTGGGCTTCCAGTTCCGCCACCACACCAGCCATCAACTGGCTTGGCGTACCAGCAGCAACCGGCCTGCCATTCTGGACGAACACGCCAACCTGCGTGCCCTTGCCACCGAGTTCTGGCTTGAGCAACTTCGCCAATTTCACTCCATTGGCAAAGAGGCTGTTCATTATATTGGTAACTTGGGGGTCAAGTTCATCGAACTCCGACTCGCTATCCATGGCCCCTTCGAGGCGGTCAGCCTGCTTCTCAAGCAGACGACCCAAGCCGTTGATGATGGTGTCGGGGTCACGACTCCCGAACATCTTAGCAAAAACAGAAACTTCAGTGCCGGGCACGCTACACACCGCCCCTTCTCGATAATACTTGCATACGTTCACCAGCGAGCAGGTGTCACAAAAGACCTTATCCCCACTTTGGACTGGGAGGTTGCGCGTGAGATGATTTTGCGTGGGAGAATGACTTGCATTGAGGGCAGAAGGTGGAAGGTCCTTCTTTCCACCGATCCTGAACTTAACGTTTTCGAGGTAGTTTTCCCCTGCCCATAACGCTGACTTGATGTTATACATACAGCGATTGCGTGGCACCTTAAGGTCTTGATATTGCACATTCAGCAGGTCAAGCCACGGCTTAAACTCCAACGTGCGCTCATAGCGCATTACCTTGCCATTTGGAAGAGTAACAGATCCCTTTTGTGCTGTGATCCTCGCATCTACGTCAGCGGCACCAAAGCCGAACCCAAAAGCAACTCTCCACGAATACACCCCGTGGTAATGAATGATGCATTCAGGATAGTCTTTTTGCAACTCGGCAACGATGCGAACAAAACGCTTCCCAATTGCAGTCCCTGAAGGGGGAACGTGCGTAACCACCACACGATGCTCTTGACCCTTTACGGGGCGCTCATCGGGTGGAAGCGACGTATCCCCGTATACGTCAGGGTCTTCCCCCACCGGGGTAGCGATTAACTCCTCAAGCATTTCCAGCGAATCGCCGTAAGACCACGTGGGGTAAACCGCATACGGAGCATTCAGGGTGTACCCACGACGAATCTCAGCACTGCCCTGCTCCCCAATACAGAGCAACCTGAAATCTACTGCAGGGGAAAAATGAAGATCGGCATGCACTCCTGGCTCAATCCGCGACTTAGCCAAGACGCCGCGATCCCACGCAATATTGCCTGCCCCGATCTCGGCAAGTTCCCTGATGTAGTTCTTGGGATTTCGGAACCAGACCTCTGTAGCCATGCGGCTACCTTAGCACCGTTGCCTATAGGTAGCGCAAGTATCCCCGCCAAAGAGGTGAAGGCCCCTGCTGGGGACCAACTCAGCAAGGGCCTTCTCCCTACCTCGTCAGGAAAGCGATGGAAACCTGACGAGGCGGGTCACTGACATGCAAGATGGCCCCGGCCAAGCAAGGAAACCGGGGCCATCTGCGGCTTGCATCTTTCGACACGTGACCGACCGAATGGGCACGGAGTGTGGCTCAAGCCTAGCCACGACGGTAACGGTAGCACGGTAGCGGGGTCGCTGCAATGGGAAACAAACGTGCGCATGGATGGAATTACAACGCTGGCATGCCCTATGCTGTATGACCCCGTGACCATGGGCGCACCATCAAGCAAGGGGTGGGCACTTTGACCAAGGAATTAGTAGACCTTATCGCCAAAAGGTTCATTGAGCGAAGGGACGTAAAGGCGATACAACTCCGCGACGGAGCATACATGCCTGATAGATCAAAAGACGGAAAGTATCGCCCCTTCTCACGTAGTGAACTGCAGGCCCATGTAAATGGCAATAAGACACTTGGTCATTACATGGTAGACCCTACAGAAAACACCACCAGGCTCTTTGCTTTTGATATCGACTTAACCAAGACCGCAAACAAATGGATGACAGCGGATTCTGGCAAACTCAACACGTGGGATGGTTCAAGGTTTGTACCAGGCTCACCACGTGAGCACTTCTCCAGTGACACCATTCGCCCACGTCTACTTGATGAACTTCTCACTATAGCGACAGCACTGGCAAGTCGAGCCAAGAGGATGCTGGACATTCCTGTCGCTATATCTTTTTCAGGCAGTAAAGGGGTACACGTCTACGGATTCACCGGCAGGGAGTCAGCACGTGTCGTAAAAGCGGCAGGGCACGAAGTCATCAAGTCAACTGAGATGTTCGAGAATTCACGGGGCCAGCATTTCTACCGCCACATCAGTCCTCCCGAAGAAGGGTTTCCCAACGTAGAAATCGAAGTCTTTCCCAAACAGGACGATATGCAAGGAAAAGATTTCGGAAACCTCATGCGCCTTCCCCTTGGCATTCACAGGCAGACCAATCAGCCGTCCTACTTCTTGAAGATCACAGACTTTAGATCATTACAAGAAATGCACCCCCTAAAAGCACTCAAAGGCAATCCCCCATGGGCCTAGCAGACAAACTCGAAGCATCTAGGAAGCATCGCCGCCAACACGGTCCCTGGTCGCAATCCGAAGAAGAGGCCTGGCTCAAGGATCATCCAGAAGACAGGGGGACACCTCACGCTGCACAAGACAATGAAGGGGACGAATCTTCGTCCCCTTCATCATCTCCCGTGGCTGAGGAGTCGGCTCCCGATGGGGCCAACGATGATGCTAGCGCATTTCGTGACGCCGTGCCGGACATTTCTCCTTCCCACGAGGAGGACAATCTTGACCGGGCATTGGCTGATCTTGATATCCTCGATGCTTACGAAAAGTTCTGTGGTAAAAGTAGGGTTCCCCAAACCAACAAAACCGAGGGCATCAAGGTCTCCTGCCCCGACCCCACACACCCCGACCGCGACCCGAGCGCATGGATCAATACCGAGAAGCAAACCTACTACTGCGCTCCATGCGATATGGGTGGGGACAAGTTCACTATCGCAGCACTTAATCTCGGCTTCCCGGTTCCTGGCTACCAGACTGGAGCCAACTTTCCCAAACTGAAGGAAAAGATGGCACTAGAACTGGGGTACTCGGTGTCCCGGTCTGGGTCAAGCACCAACGTCTACAAGCCTGCACCGCAGTCCCAAGAGCAGCCCCCAGAGCAGCCCCAAGAACAGGAACAAGGAGAGGAATCCCACTACGTCCTCCCCTGGGAGGGCGAGGAAGGCGACGATGAACAGTCCTCCAACGTAGTATCCATCCAGACTGGCGAGGTCCTTCAAGAGGGAAGTCTTGAAGAAGCATTCCATGAACACGTCGCCCCCACGCTCAACTGGAAGGAGGTCACTCAACCAGATACATTTCTCGCAGCATGGATGAAGGAAACTGCTACCCATGACCCCGAGCGCCCACCGGAGTATTACTACTGGCTGGGACTCATGGCTCTCGGGCTTGCCATTGGGCGTGACGTCGCCTTAAAGGACAACCCCCCGGTATTCGCCAACTTCTTCGTCTGCCTCCTTGGTACAACCGGAACAGGCAAGTCACGGAGCACCCATCCGTTTCGGCGGCTCATCAAAGACGCTATGCCATTCTCCCCTAGCGACCCCTCAAACAAGGGCGTAACGGTGACAGGTGAGGTTGGAAGCGGGGAGGCACTTATTGATATCTTCTCTAACCCCGAAATAGACCTGGGAACGTTCAAGCCCACGGGTGAACATCTTCCAGTGAAGGCTGTTATCAACTTTGGCGAGTATGCATCGCTTGTCTCGAAGGCAAGTAGGATGGGTAGCACCATCGCTAGCACGCTAATCGACGTGTACGACGCCTACCACACCATCGAGCACAGATCTAGAGGGTTTGGGCACACCGTTGCGGAAGAGCCTTTCGGGTCCGTTCTCACCACCACGCAACCTGACGCGATCAAGAATCTCATTTCACAGAGCACGATTGACTCTGGATTTCTGAATCGCTGGGTATTCATCACGGGGCGGGGGCGTGACACAAAGAAGTTCATTAACTCCAGCGTAGTAGGCATAGAAGAAAGCAAGCGCCGCATCCTGGAGGTGCGCGCCTGGGCTGAGCGGATCAACGGACTCATCGCACTAGATCAAGAAGCAGAAGCGATGGTGGACGAGTTTCACAACAAGGTGATCGTGCCCAATCAGGACTCTGAGCCGCTTCTAGGTAGGGGGGACCTGCTGCTTAAGAAAATCCTGGTAGCACTCGCCGCCAATGAGCATTCCGTACTTATCACAAAAAGGCATGTTGAGTTTGCCTTAAAGATCTGGAGCCATGTACGGCAAGTCTATGCCGTAGTTCAAGGCAAAATCGGCATCACACTCTACGATGAAGCCCTTGACCATATCGAGAAGGTCATGCAACGCTTCACCAAGAAGCACAGCAGGGGGATGCACTACAAGGAGATCAAGGATCGCGTCAAGCACAAGTACGACAACAGGATCATCCGCGAAGTGATCCGCCATATGGTCGAAATGGGAATGGCGGAACAGGTCCAAGGCGGTGGGCGTGGGAAGGGGAAGGTTCTCTACGTTCTCACCGATGCGGAGATCAAGTCGTCTTAGCGTGCCCCCATTGCGAGCAGCGTCAAGCCGGTGGACAGGCACAGCACCACCGGGACCGGGGACCAGCGCGGCCAGTAGTTACCGGGCACAAGCATGATCCCGAGCAGCGGCAGGACGACCAAGTAGCAGCCGAACACCCAGAGCAGCGTCACGAAGCATCATTGCCCGCTTTGCGAAGATACAACTCCCAGATCGGAGGAGCCGTAATCGACGGATCGGCCTGGATCGCCGCCAACTCCTCCTCCCAGCCGAGGTCACGCGAACACTTGCCACGCACCCAGTCCAAGGCTTTGCGGTAGTCTATCTCAGGGTACAAGTCGCACTGCTTGTACCACGCTTCAATGTTCTCTACCTCATAGAGAGGTGAACCGCAGTGGGGACAGGTAGGAATCACCCCACTCTTATCAACCTCGTAGATTGAGCCCCACCACGTGCACATACCGTACACGATGCGTGCGTCTTTCTTGCGTGATGGCATTTGAAGATTCCTATTCAACCTCGATCCACCCCCTCTCAATGTCCCACTCGAGCCGTGAAGGCCCACAAGGACAATCTTTCTCATCCTTTTCACCTATCAGATGCGTACCTTGATAACCACGTTCCACCTTCCTCACCGAGTCCCACCGCCCGTAGTTGTGAAGAAAGATCACCTTCTTGGCTACATCATTCACGCTTCACTCCATTCACCGCACCAGTCACCATCATCAACATTGGGAAATGCGATCTTCGGTCCCCCTTCACTCTCGTCGTGAAAGATCGCAGGGGGGTAACGACGACAAACCCGAACTGGTCCCGCCTTGGTGCGAACCTCGATCTCGCCAAACATGCAAGATCTACAGGACAGGTCACTCGTTTCTTCTCCAGCCAGGACGCTGTGCTCGGATTGCACGACCCTGCCTTTCTGCCTTGTCCTTGGCGTCAGAGCAATCCCACCCATCGCCGTCCTTGCGGCAGGGATAGCACTTGCCACGGTCGCCCCATTTACGCCCTGGGCGACCCCCCTCCTGGCATGGCTTCACAGGCATGGCCTAGCCCCCGGCCTTGATCCGCTTACACTCAGGGCACATGGGATACCTGTCCGGGTCACGAGTAGGCACCCACCGTTTGCCGCACAGCGCCGTGACAGGAGTACCGTCGATCATGGCTCGTGTCACCAGCGCATGGGCCGGAGTGCCGTCTTTCCCACGAGGGATGATGTGCTTGAACCTCTCGTGATCTCCGTCGTCGTTACTGAAGCGAGTCGGCCTCTCAAGCAGTTCAGTAGACATCTTAGAGTATCCAGTTTCCGGCCAATTGTTCGTCGGCGCGTAGTGTAACCGACGTACCCCGGCGTGGACGTTCGGGCAAACGAATACATGCCCATCCGTGCGCTTCGTCGCGGTCGTACCACGCGCGGTGCCGCTCTCCGTCGAAGTGCACGACGAGCAATGCATTCGCAGGGCCCCGGTAGGGGAGTCGCAACCAGCCGTCAACAAACCTTGGGCTTTTCATGTGACCTCCCAGAGTCCTACACGCTCAAG
>SKOF01000414.1 GCA_007120155.1 Thioalkalivibrio sp.
GGGGCACCGGGGGCGCCGGGGGCCGGCGCAGCGGCCGTGCTGGTGTAGGTGCCCATCGCGATCGCGTTCACAGGCCCCGGCAGACTGATCACGTCACTCAGGCTGCGGTTCTGGCGATCGATCACCTGGATGTTGCCACCCACCGCCTGGAAGTACTTGCTGCCATCCGGAGACCAGTAGCCCTGGAACGCCGACGGAATATCAACGGTCTCGCTGATACGGAACGGCGGCGAAGTCCGCAGATCCACGATCTGCAACGTGCCCGGACCCTGGGTCGTGGTGAGCCACACCTCGTCGCTGAAGATGATCGTATCCTCACCACTGCCCGCCCTGCGGTTGATCGAGCCGTTGCTGGTGCTGGCGCGTCCGGTCAGGCCGTTGAGCAGGTAGATCGGGCCGGGGTCGGCGCTGTCCACCTTCTGGAGATACGCAGTGGTAGAGCCGGTGGCACTGACCCCACTGCCGTCATCGCCCGCCAGCGCCACATAGCGGTAGCTCACCGAGTTCGGGGTGCCGCCCGTACTGGTGAAGTCGACGTTTACCTGGTACACGTTACCGTTCACCAGGTTCGTGATGCTGTCATCCTCCAGTATCTCCAGCAGGTCCACGTACATACGCTGGATCTCGTAGGTATTGGCCGGATCCGAAATATCGAAGATGCCCTCCGCGTTCTCGCCCTCGTATTCCACGAAGAACAGGAACTCGTTGTCGCCGGCATTGCGGTTGATCAGCGAAGCCATCCACGGCCCGGCGGTCGGAATGTTGGCCTGAAAGTTCCGTGCACGCACCACGGGCAGCGCAAAATTATAGACCTCCGGGGAAGCCGTATTGATGGTGTCCACGTTCACGCCGGTAATGGTGTCGCCATCCACGTCCGGGGTCCAGGACCAGACCTCGCCCTGTGCGTTGCGCAGCATGGTGGAGTCACAAGGCTCCACGAAGGTCTGCCCGCCACCGATGGTCTCACTCGGGGCGGCGTTACCCAACCGATTCCAGCGGTTATTGCCCGGCGCCGTCCCGCCGGGCGCCTGGTCATAGGCGGACGTGAAGCTGGCCACCACGGCATTGTTGCTGTCCTTGACGGTACCGAAGCGAGGATGCACGAAGCGCACGGGGCGCCCGAAGTTCTCGGAGTCAGGATCCGTATCCAGGAACAGGATATGGTCACCCTGGCGCACGCCGAACATGACCAGTTTGCCGTCCGGGGCGGGCTCGATGCCCACCGGGCTGTAGCCCATGTTATGGAACAGGACGTCCGAGGCCTCCAAGTGCTCCATGACCGAGACATCACCGCCCATGGCCATGATGCGGGTGGCGTTGGTCACGGAACTGTTGAGTGTGCACAGATCCACCTTGGCCATCTCCTCCGGTGTCCAGGAGGTGCGTTGCAACAGGCTGTAGACATCACTATCGATGGTACTCTGTGCCGAGATCCCGGCGGTACCGCTGGCACCCACCGTGTTCACCTGGGCCAGACCCACCTCACCGGAACGGTTGGCCTGAATGTATGGACCACCGAGGCCCTGAACCGGCTCCAGCGTCTCCGGATTCAGCCCCCAGACATTGCCACCGCCTCCGGTCCACACGTAGCGGCCCTCGTAGTACCAGGACTTCTGCTTGCCACCACCGGCACCGAAGGGGATGTGATTGGTTTCCAGCACCTGGAGCGTCACCGGGTCGATCCGGGCCACCTGACGTTGACCGTCCTCGTCCGTGTAGAACGCGAACAGGGCCTGGGTCGGGGTGCCGGGTTCTTCGGACATCTTCCCCTCGCTGCCGCATCCGCTCAGCACCAAGCCGGACGCCGCAATGATTGCGCAGGTCGCTGTCCACGCCGGTCCACGCGTGCGCTTTTGTATTGTTTCGATCATGTGATCACCCCCCGCTTGGGAAATATTCTGGAAACACCTTTGACTTTCTATAAGACCCGGAAGACGCCGGACACCGACCGCGCCCGTGATTGCCGTGGACCGCCCTGTCCCAACACCAAAATGGAATGCAATTTACACGCCACGTTCGCGCAGCCATCTCAACTTTTTGATTTATGGGGCTATAGGGCAGGCTGATCGATGCGCTGAGATTGCAGAATGGCGAAACGCCCCTCCCGGGGCGCATTCTGCAATCCCGTCAGGGTGCGGTGCGCATACGCAGTCTTGAGGGAATCCGGGCAAGCAGCCAGCGCCCCACGCCCCACACGCACAGCCCGCCCACCAGCACGGCGCTGGCGATGGTCAGGGATTGCGGCGCAATGAACGTCACCCGGTCGGCCAGGTCGCCCCATTGCAGGCTGTCCATGGGATCGAGTGCCGGGGTGAACCCGGGCAGGAGCCAGAGGTTGAGCAGCCAGCCGGCCACGATAGAGGCCACCACCAGGGAGGCCACGTAGACGGCGATGGTGCGACGGCCGAGGATCTTCTGCAGGGCGATCAGTTCCGGGAGATTGGTCACGGCACCCGTGACCAGAAAGACAATGGCCACCCCGGGGCTCGCCCCCGCCACCAGCAGGGCCGCCACCAGCGGGATGTGCGCGACGGCGCACACGTAGATGATCATGCCCACCAGGGCGACCAGCAGCAGTGAAGTGAGCGGAGCCGAGGCGCCCAGGTGCTCCGGGATCCAGTGGGCCGGAGAGAACGTCATGACCACCGAGGCCAGCGCGATGCCCACCGCCAGATAGAGGCCCAGGGTGGGCCCCAGCTCCATGAAGCCCCAGCGCATCGACCGGAGGAAACGAGGCCAGCCGGCCAGTGTCCCGGCCCCGGATGCACCTCCCCCGCAACAACTCTTGAGCTGCGCCGCCACGGGCGTGTCCCGATGCGTGCCGTAGCGTTCCACCACCAGCCCCACCAGCACGGGCACCGTGAGCCCGAACAGGACGTAGGCGAGGGTGATCTTGGGGCCCAGGAGCGCAAGGGACAGGAGCACTGCGGCGGGATTGATCACCGGCGTGGCCGCGGTGAATGTCATCACCGCAGCCAACCGGACGCCCGACAGGCGCAGACTCACCGCAAGCGGGATGACGCCGCAGCTGCACATGGGCAGAATCGCGCCGGTGCCCAGGGCCCCGGCCAGGCTTCCCGGCCCCTGGTGGCGCATGAAACCGCTCAGTCTCGAGGTGCCCAGATACTCGTAGACGAGGCCCGCCGCAACCAGGCTGACGACGATCCAGAAGCCCGCATCCAGCAGGATGGACATGCCCGTGAGCGCGAGCGCATGGAGCGCATCCGGCAGGGAGCCCGGTGTCACCTGTCCGTCCGCTGCCGCCGCATCAGCCCGTGCTCGCGAGCTGGGCCCGGAGCCTGGCCATCTGTGCGCGCATCTGGCGCATCAGGTCGGGCGGACAGACGATCACGCCGCCCCTGTGACAGGCGGCGGCCGCGTCGAGGAGGGCCACCATGAGAACCATGTTCTGGTAGTGGGCGCGATCCTCCGGATCCGCATTGCGCACCAGCTCGCGCAGGGCTTCGCGGCTCGCCCTCACGTCACGCTGGAACAGCACAGCCGGCGCCTTGCCGCTGTCGGCGGCCTCCACCAGTTCACCGGCCTCTTCGATCCAGGCACGTTCCGCTTCCCCGGTGAGCGTGGCCGCAACCGAACCCATGGGCAGAAGGCACAACAGCACCGCCATCAGCCAGATGGACTTGTATCGGAACATTCACCCCTCCGCGGGATGCCGCCCCCGGCATCCTGATGAAACCTGTCACTGAAGCATAGCAGCACTCGTGCCAATGGACCGAGACCGGCCGGAAACGGCGCTGCGAGGCGCCGGCACATCTCACAACCCGGTTGCAGACTGCAATCATGGCGCCGTGCCGTTGCAAATCGCCCCGCCGGAGGGTACCGCCAGTCTTCTCCGGGGGCGGACCACATTCGTCCCGGGAATGTACGATACCCTCTCACCCAGATCCGCGGCATTGGACTAGACTGAGCGGTGATCGGGCATGCCGCGCCGTCAACTGATACGCGTACCCGCCATCCGCGCCCGGGCCGGGCCTTCGTTCCGTATGCTTCCGGTCGGGGGGACGCTCAAGGACATGCAGGCCATGGATATCCGCAGACGCAGTGAACGCAGACGCTTTGACAAGCCCCCCGAGTACCCGTTGCGGGACAGCTCCGGTCAGTGGGTGGTGCGAAACCGCCGGCGGCTCGTGGACCGGCGATCCAACCCTACGGCGCTGGACGCCCTGGAGGCGGTCCGCAAGGCGAACCAGGGCTCGCTGATGCTCCACTATCACGATCAGGTGATGAACCTGCATGCCCATGGGGACCCGTTCATCATGGGCCGCCGCCGGACCTGCAATCTGGTGGTGAAGCAGGATTACGTGTCACGGGAACACGCGCGAATCGTCTTTCGTCAGGGCCGGTTCATCCTGATCGATCAGAGCCTCAACGGCACCTGCGTACGCCTCCAGAATGGCGACGTGTTCCATGTCCATCAGGGCGAACTGCTGCTGACCGGCTCCGGCTACATCAGCCTTGGGCAGGCGCTCAGCGACAACGGCGACGATCTCGTCTACTTCTTCTGCCGCGCCCCCCCCTGGACCCGCTCGGAAGAGGACAGCACGGAGATCTACAGACCGGCCCGGTCTCCGGCCTGACGCACGGCCGGGCCGGTATGCCTCGGGGCAGCCGGGTGGCATCGAACCCCGTTACGCGGCCGCCGGCAACTCTTCCAGCAGCAGCGACCGGCCCCGCATGGCCTTGGGCTGGGGAATGCCCATCAACTGCAGCACCGTCGGCGCCACACCGCTCAACCCGCCGCAGGACGTCAACCGCCAGCGGGCCTTGTCGATGATCATCAGGGGCACCGGGTACATGGTGTGCTGGGTGTGGGGCTCGCCGGTGACCGGGTCCACCATCTCGTCGCAATTGCCGTGATCGGCGGTGAGCACCACCGAGAATCCCCGGGCCACGGCGGCGTCCAGGACCCGGCCCACCTCGGTATCCATGGCCTCCACCGCCGCGATGACCGCCTCGCGTACCGCGGTATGGCCCACCATGTCACCGTTGGCGAAATTCACCACGACGAAGCCGTAGTGGCCGCTCTCGATGGCTTTGATGGTCTCGTCGGCCACCTCCCGGGCGCTCATCGCCGGCTGCAGATCGTAGGTGGCCACGGGCGGCGAGGGCACCATGACACGGTCCTCGCCGGCAAGCGGTTCTTCCTTGCCGCCGTTGAAAAAGAAGGTGACGTGCGCGTACTTTTCCGTCTCCGCGCAGTGGAACTGACGGATGCCCGCCGTGCTGATCACCTCGGCAAGCGTGACCGAGGGGCGCTCCGGCGGAAAACCGATCGGTGACAGGAAGCGCGGGTCGTACTCCGTCAGGCAGGTGACCGAGACGGTCTGGAAATCCCCCCGGTCAAAGGCATCGAAGTCACGCATGCCCAGTGCAGCGGCCATCTGGCGCGGGCGGTCGTTGCGGAAGTTGAAGAACACCAGGGAATCGCCGGGCCTGAGCATGCCCTCCGGATCGATGATCCGGGGCTTGATGAACTCGTCGGCTTCGCCCGCGTCATAGGCCGCGGCAATGGCGGCGGCGGCGGAATCCGCCCGCTCACCTTTGCCATGCACCAGGGCATCGAAGGCCATCCGGGTGCGGTCCCAGCGCTTGTCACGGTCCATGGCATAGTAGCGCCCGGTGACCGTGGCCACGCGGCCGCCTGCTTCCTCGAGCAGCGGCTCCAGCTGCTCCAGGTAACCGGCGGCGCATTTCGGGGCGGTATCCCGCCCGTCGGTAATCATGTGCACCAGTGGCCTGGCCCCCAGGCGCTGACAGAGTCTGATCAGGGCATGCAGGTGACGCACATGGCTGTGCACGCCGCCGTCGGAGACGAGCCCCAGCAGATGCACCGGCCGCCCGGCGTCCCGTGCCGCGAGCGCCGCGGCGTTCAACGCGGAGTTCTCGTAGAAGCTGCCGTCGCTGATGGCGTCGTCGATCCGCACCAGATCCTGGCGCACCACCGACCCGCTGCCCAGCGTCAGGTGGCCCACCTCGGAATTGCCCATCTGCCCGTCGGGCAGGCCCACCGCCCGGCCGCAGGCCTCCAGCAGGGTGTGCGGGTGCGTGGACATATATTCGTCCAGGCGCGGCGTGCGGGCTTCCTGAACCGCGTTGTTCAGCTTGCTCGGATTCATCCCCACGCCGTCCAGGATAACCAGCAGCGTGGGGCATCTGGGGGTCTTGTGCTCTTCGCTCATGACGGTGTTCCGATTCGATACGAGTCACGCGTCCGGGGGTGCGGAACCACCCGGTTCGAGGCGGCTGATTCTAACAGTTCGACCGGAACACGTCGCGACGCTGCGGGATGGCACACTGCCGACGGGGGACAACCGAAGGCCGCCGGGCCGGCCCGCAGCCGTCGCGATCAGTCCTTGCGGGGGGGGCCGTCTTCGCCGGGCCTGCCCTCGGCGTCCTTGCTCCCGGATGCATCCCCGGTGCTGCCGTCATCGTCCGGTTCCCCGTCCCCGGCATCCTGTGCGTCCGGGGCGCGCCAGCCGCGGGCCTGTTCCCCTTCCAGGCGGTCCAGCTCGGCGTCCATCTCCTCTTCGCTCAGCGGGCGGTACGCGTCCTCCCCGTCCGTCGCCGGGGAGGATCCGGCGCCCGCCGCCGCGGCGCCGGCCGGGGCCGGTCCTGGCTTGGGTCCGGGTTTCGGGCCGGATCGTGCCGCGCCCTCATCCAGGTCATCCTGGCTCCACCCGCCGCCCTCGTCCGTGCCCGCCTCGGCCGCCGCTTTCTCCCGGCGGCGCAGCATCACGCGCGAGAGCACCAGCCCGATCTCGAACAGCAGCCACATGGGCAGCGCCAGCAGGGTCTGGGAGATGATATCCGGCGGGGTGAGCACCATGCCGATGACGAACACGCCGATGATCACGTAGGGGCGCTTCTGCGACAGTTTCTCCGGCGTAGTGGCGCCCATGGACACCAGCAGGATGGTGGCCACCGGCATCTCGAAGGCGATGCCGAAAGCAAGAAACAGCAGGATGACGAAATCCAGGTAACGACCGATATCGGTCATCACCGCCACCCCTTCCGGGGCGGTACCGACGAAGAAGGCGAAGATCAGCGGGAAGACCACGAAATAGGCGAAGGCCATGCCCGCGTAGAAAAGCAGCGTGCTGGAGACCACCAGCGGCACCGCCATGCGTTTCTCATGGCGATACAGCCCCGGCGCCACGAAACCCCACAACTGGTAGAGCAGGTAGGGAATGGTCAGCACCACCGCGAGCAGCAGCACCAGCTTGAAGGGGATCAGGAAGGGGGCCGCCACCTCGATGGCGATCATGCTGCTGCCTTCCGGCAGGTGCGCCATGAGCGGCCCGGCGAGCAGCGTGTAGATCTGGTTGGCGAACGGGAACATCGCCAGGAACACCACCAGGATCGCCAGCACGATGCGCAACAGCCGGTTGCGCAGCTCGAACAGGTGGCTCAGCAGCGTCCCTTCTCCCTGGGAGCCTTCGGTGTCCGGCTGCTCAGGACTGGGGCTCATCACGATCCTTTCGCACGGGAGGCGTCTCGGCGGCGCCCGGTCCGCCGCCGGGCTCTTCCGGGGTGCCCGCCTTGCGACGCTTCACGAGTTCGGTGGCCTCGGACTCGAA
>SKOF01000183.1 GCA_007120155.1 Thioalkalivibrio sp.
CAGGGCGCGCACTGCCCCGCCCTGGTCGTAGCCGTGCTCCAGCAGCAGGGCGCCGCCCGGATGCAGGTGGTCGGGCGCGCCGGCGATGATGGTGCGCAGATCGTCCAGCCCCTCGGGTCCCGACGCCAGCGCGCCTCGTGGTTCGAAGCGTACGTCTCCCCGGGAGAGGTGCGGGTCGGCGGCGGGCACGTAGGGCGGGTTGGATACGATCAGGTCAAGGCGCAGACCTTCGAGCGGGGCCCACCAGTCGCCCTCCCTGAAGTCCACGTTGCCGACACCGTGGCGCCGGGCGTTGGCCCTGGCCACGGCCAGTGCCTCGGCGCTGCGGTCCGTGGCCAGCACACGGCAGGCCGGCCGCTCCCGGGCCAGGGCCAGGGCGATGGCGCCGCTGCCGGTCCCGAGATCCGCCAGGTCCCACGCTGCGTCGCCGGGGATCCGTGCAAGGGCGGTCTCCACCAGCAGTTCGGTCTCCGGGCGGGGAATAAGCACATCGGCGTTGACGGACAGGTCCAGGGTCCAGAAGCCGCGCCGCCCGGTGAGATAGGCTACAGGTTCACCCGCCAGGCGCCGGGCCCACAGGGCGCGGAAACGGGCGGCCTGTTCCCTGGGCAGCGGGTCGGTGTCGTGTGCCGCGAGCCACGCCCGGTCCCGGTCCAGCACGTAGCCGAGCAGTATCTCCGCCTCGCGGCGGGACTCGCCGGCGGGGGCCTCGGCCAGCAGGCTGCGAACGGTGAGCATGTCGTGTCGGGACCCGTCAGAAAATTCAAGATTCAACATTCAAGGGCATGTCCGGATTCCCCTTTGAATATTGAATCTTGAACTTTGAATTCTCTTCATTCATCGGCCAGCGCCGCCAGCTGCCCGGCCTGGTACTCGTTGATGAGCGGTCCGATCACCGGGTCCAGGTCGCCGGCCATGACCGCATCCAGCTTGTAGATCGTCAGGTTGATGCGGTGGTCGGTGATCCGCCCCTGGGGGAAGTTGTAGGTGCGGATGCGTTCCGAACGGTCGCCGCTGCCCACCAGGCTCTTGCGCGCGGCGCTTTGTTCCGCCTGCTGGCGGAGCTGTTGCGCCTCGAAGAGTTTGGCGGCCAGCAGGCTCATGGCCCGGGCCCTGTTTTTGTGCTGGGAACGCTCGTCCTGGCATTCCACCACCAGGCCCGTGGGCAGGTGGGTGAGGCGCACGGCGGAATCGGTCTTGTTCACATGCTGGCCGCCCGCCCCGCTGGCCCGGTAGGTGTCGACGCGCAGGTCAGCGGGATTGATCTCGGGGGCCTCCACCTCGTCGGGCTCCGGCATCACCGCCACGGTGGCCGCCGAGGTGTGGATCCGCCCCTGGGACTCGGTCTCCGGAACCCGCTGCACCCGGTGCGCGCCGGACTCGAACTTCAGCCGGGCATAGGCGCCCTCGCCGATCAGCCGGGCGATCACCTCCTTGTAGCCGCCGTGCTCGCCCTCGCTCCGGGACAGGATCTCCACCTGCCAGCCGCGGATCTCTGCGTAGCGGCTGTACATGCGAAACAGATCCCCGGCGAAGAGGGCCGCTTCGTCGCCGCCGGTGCCCGCCCGGATCTCCAGGAACAGGTTGCCGTGATCGTGGGGATCCTTCGGGATCAACAGCTTCTGCAGATCCAGTTCCAGGGCCTCCAGGCGCGTCTCGGCGGCACGGGCCTCGTCCTCTGCCATCTGGCGCATATCGGGATCCGGGTCCTGGCGCATCGCCCGGGCCGCGGTGTGATCCCGGACGGCGGCCTCATAATCCCGGAACGTGTTCACCACCGGTTCCAGCTGGCTGTACTCCATGGACAGGCGCCGGAACCGGTTGTTGTCGGCAATGATGTCCGGGTCGGCCAGCAGGCCCGCCAGTTCCTGGAAGCGTTCGGATATGTCCTCCAGGCGATGCAGCATGGAGGTCTTCACGCGTCCTCGTCCGTGTCCGGGGGGCGCCGGGTCTGGGGGAGATTGAACAGGGTGTGTGCGGCGTCGAGCAGGTCCAGCCGACCCTCACGGGCCGCATGGTTCAGCCCGGTGCAGGGGTCGTGCAGCAGCTTGTTGGTGAGCGTGTGGGCCAGATAACGAAGGGCTTCCTCCGGATCCTTGCCGTGAGCGGCCATCTGCACTGCCTTGTCCAGCACCTCCTGCTGGATATCGGTCGCCTTGTCCCGGAAGGCGCGGATCGTGTCCACCGCGTCCTGGGCCCGGAGCCATCCCATGAAATCGAGCACCTGGGTTTCGATGATCTCTTCCGCCTGGTGGGCCGCCTCACGGCGGGACTTGAGGTTCTCCTGGATCACCTCTTCCAGGTCGTCCACGGTGTAGAGATACACGTCATCCAGATCCCCCACCTCCTGCTCGATATCCCGGGGCACGGCGATGTCCACCATGAACATGGGCTTGTGCCTGCGGGCCTTGAGGGTCCGTTCCACCGTCCCCTTGCCCAGCACCGGCACGGGGCTTGCGGTGGAGGAGATGACAATGTCCGCATCGGCCAGGCGGGTGGCGATCTCGGTGAGCGTGATGGCCTCGCCGTCGAACTGATCGGCCAGGCTGCGCGCCCGGTCCAGCGTACGGTTGGCCACCAGGATGCGGCCGATCTGATTGCTGTGCAGGTGGCGGGCGGCCAGTTCGATGGTTTCGCCGGCGCCGATCATGAGGGCGGTGAGCGGATGCAGGTCACCGAAGATCTGCCTGGCCAGGCTCACCGCCGCGAAGGCGACGGATACGGGGCTCGCGCCGATGGCCGTGGAGGTGCGCACGTTCTTGGCCACCGAAAAGGCGTGCTGGAACAGGCGCCCCAGTTCCCGGCCCAGGGTACCGGCCTCGCTGGCGCTCTGGTAGGCCAGCTTCATCTGCCCGAGGATCTGGGGCTCGCCCAGCACCAGCGAATCCAGGCCGCAGGCCACCCGAAGGGTGTGGCGCACCGCATCCTCCTCCCTGTGATGGTAGAGATAGGGCTCCAGATCGGCGGGTGCGACGTGGTGGTACTCCCCCAGCCAGTGCGCCACGCGCTCGTCGTCCGTGGCCGGATTCTGCCGGAAGTAGATCTCCGTACGGTTGCAGGTGGACAGGATCGCGGCCTCGTCGACACCCATCTTGTGCAGGCGCCGCAGGGCCTCCCCCATGCGTTCAGGGGGAAAGACCACGCGCTCCCGGATTCCCACCGGAGCGGTCTTGTGATTGATACCGACGGTGAACAGCATGGACGAGTAAATCACTGGGCAACGGCAGATTTTGCGCCATGGCGGTCGCGCTGACAAGCGAAAGCCCCCTGACAAATCGTTGAGCGGACGAAAGAAATCCTCCCGGTTCCGGCGAGTTACCGAACCCCCGGAGGAACCCGGGCGGGCTCGGGGACACTAACTGTGGACACGCCCGTCAGAGCCGGCCGGATGAAGGGCTCCCGCCAAAAGGTTTATAGTTGCGAGGTGCACTCCCCCGCAGCCCGCGCTCTGTCCTCACTCCGCACGGAAGACATCAATGCGTAATCTTCGATCCATCATTCTCCTCCTGACCGTTGCCATTTTCGCTGCCTGCGCACAGCAGCCCGCGATGAACGATCTCGGCAACGGCGGACCGATGCCTGCCGCACACCAGGGCGTCGCTCCCCTGCCCACAGGAGAGGAGGACCCGGAAGGTGACCTGTTGTACCAGCTGCTCGTGGGTGAGATCGCCGGCCACATGGGTGAGCTGGAAATGGCGGTGGATCACTACGTGTCGGCGGCCATGGCCAGCCGGGATCCGGCCGTGGCCGAACGGGCAACGCGCATTGCCCTGTTCGCCAATCAGCGTGAGCAGGCCCTGGCGGCGGCGCAGCGCTGGGTCTTTCTGGCCCCCGGCAACATGGAGGGCCGTCAGGTGCTGGCGGCGTTGCTGGTCAACGCGGGTCAGGTGGAGGAGGCCGTCGAGGCCCTTCATCACGTGGTGCGTGCCTCGGTCACCGGGGAATCCGCCGCCTTCGGGGCCGTCGGCAATCTGCTGTCGCGTTCCCCGAACCCCGACGCCGCGGTATCCGCCATGCAGGGACTTGTCGAGCGGTACCCGGAATCGGCGGCCGCCCAGCTGGCATTGGCACGGCTGGCCCTTCAGCTGGAACGGCCTGAACAGGCCGGGGAGGCCGCGCGCCGTGCCCTGGATCTGGATGCCGATCTGCACGATGCCCGGGTGCTGTATGCCCAGGCAACGGCCCGGCAGGGCGACCTGGACGGCGCGCTCGGGATACTTCACGAGGCCGTGGCCGCCAACCCGGACCACGGGCAGCTGGGTCTGGCCTATGGGCGCCTGCTGATACAGGCCCGGGATTATGATGCCGCCCGTCAGACATTCGAGCGCCTGATCTCCATGCGCCCGGACGATGCGGATCTGCTGTATACCCTGGGCCTGCTCAGTATCGAGGTGGAGCAATACGAGGACGCGGAGTCCTATCTGGAGCGCCTGCTGGCCACCGGACGGCGCAGCAACGACGCCAATTTCTACCTGGGCAGAATTGCCGAGACCGACGGCCGTACCGAGGAGGCGCTGCGTCGCTACAGGGGCGTGGGTGACGGTGAGCATTTCGAGGAGGCGCGCCTGCGCAAGGCCATGATCATGGGACGCTCAGGGGATGTGGACGAGGCGTTGCGCCTGCTCCGGGACCTCAGGCGCGATGCCGACGATCCGGAATGGCGCATGCGCCTGTTCCTGACGGAATCACAGGTGCTCAGGGATGCCTCCGAGTATGAGCGTGCCATGGACCTGCTGAATCAGGCGTTGCGTGAGCAGCCGGACTCCAACGATCTGCTGTATGCCCGCGCGCTGATTGCGGAGAGGATGGATCGCCTGGACATGCTGGAGTCCGACTTGCGCACCATTCTGGACCGGGATCCGGACAATTCCGCCGCCCTCAATGCCCTGGGTTACACGCTGGCGGATCGCACCGACCGGCTCGACGAGGCCTATGAGTACATCACCCGTGCCCATGAGCTGCGGCCCGATGACGCGGCCATTCTCGACAGCATGGGTTGGGTGCTCTACCGAATGGGCCGTTACGACGAGGCCGAGCCCTACCTGCGCCGTGCCTACGAGAAGATGTACGACCCCGAGATCGCCAGCAACCTGGCCGCCCTGCTGTGGGCCCAGGGGCACCGGGAAGAGGCCTGGGATGTGTTGGGTGACGCCCTGTCCAAAGATCCGGACCACGACCGTCTGTTGCGTCTCAAGGACCGCATCGGACGGTGAAGCGGTTCATCCTCTCCATGGCAGATAACTTCCGGCCCGGCCGGCTGGTGCCGGGGGCTGGCGTGATCCTGATCATGCTGGTCCTGTCCGCGTGTGCCGTCCGCCCGCCCGCGCCCGTGGTGGATGATCCGTCGGACGCATTCAAGCGTCACCAGGACCGGGTGCGGACCCTGGATCCCTGGACGATGACCGGTCGCCTGGCGCTGGATGCCGACGGCCAGCAGTGGCACACCAACGTGCGCTGGCGGCAGGCGGGCGATGCCTACGATATCCGTCTGTTCGGCCCCTTCGGCAGGGATGCGGGACGTGTCCAGGGTGATGAGGGGTGGGCGCGGTTGCGGACGCCGGACGGTGAGCATGTCGAGGCCGATAACGTGGACCGGCTGGTGATCGAGGCCTTGGGCTGGCGCCTGCCGGTGAGCGGCATGCGTTACTGGGTGATGGGTCTGCCCGCTCCGGGTTTGCCCTATACCCCGCAGCTTGACGGGGCCGGACGGCTTGCAGAACTGACGCAGTCCGGCTGGACCGTGGCGTTCCAGCGCTACAGGAATTCCCCGGGTCCGGCGTTGCCGGACCGACTTGAACTCCACTACGAGGATATCCGGCTGCGGGTGCTGGTGGACCAGTGGGACGTCGAGCCGTGAGCGAGGACTGGAGCACCGGCTGGCCGGCGCCGGGCAAGCTCAACCTGTTCCTGCATGTCACCGGACGCCGCGCTGACGGCTATCACCTGCTTCAGACCGTATTCCAGCCGCTCTCGGTGGGCGACACCCTGGACTTCCTGCCCCTGGATTCCGACGAGATCCGTCTCGAGACACCGCTGCCCGGCGTGGCGCCCGAACAGGACCTGGTCATGCGCGCCGCCCGGCGGCTCAAGGCCGAGACGGGCTGCGGCGCCGGCGTGACCATCCGCGTCCGCAAAAGCCTGCCCATGGGCGGCGGATTGGGGGGCGGCAGTTCCGACGCGGCCACCACCCTGGTGGCCCTTGATCACCTGTGGGGCCTGCGCCTGGGCATGGACCGGCTGGCGGAAATTGGCCTGGCGCTGGGTGCCGACGTACCGGTGTTCGTGCGGGGCCGGGCCGCCTGGGCGGAAGGGGTGGGTGAGCTGCTGACGCCAATGGATCTGGCGGAGCCCTGGTTCCTGGTGATCGACCCGGGTGTGCCGGTGTCCACGGCCGCACTGTTCTCGGCCCCGGAATTGACACGAAACTGCCCGCCAATCACAATAGCCGACTTTCTTTCCGGCAGGGGTGTCAACATTTTCGAGCCGCTGGTGCGGGCCCGGTATCCGGAACTGGATCGGGCCATGGCCTGGCTTGAACAGGCCGCAGGTCATGCGCGACTGACCGGCACCGGCGCGTGCTTTTTCGCCGGGATGCCGGGGCCCGACGATGCCGGGAAACTGCTGGACCGGCTACCGGCACCGTGGCGGGGCTTCGTGGCCCGGGGGCTCAACCGCTCCCCCCTGCTGGATCGGCTGGTCCGGGCCGATGCCCGGAACCCCGGTTCGTGACCGGGATTTCTTGGGCCGTCGCCAAGTGGTAAGGCACCGGGTTTTGATCCCGGCATTCGCAGGTTCGAATCCTGCCGGCCCAGCCAATTGAAAGCACTGTCCTGGCGCCGCTGGCACGGGCGCGAGGCAGGCAAGCCGGCAGGATGAGAACCGTAAGAGGTTCGACCGAAACGCCGGGAGCGTTTCGGAACAGCGCCCACGGGGCGCTGGCCCCGCAGGGGCGCCGGGCAGGACGCCCGGCGTAATCCTGCCGGCCCAGCCAATTGAAAGCACTGTCCTGGCGCCGCTGGCACGGGCGCGAGGGAGGCAAGCCGGCTGAAAGCACTGCCCTGGCGCCGATGGCACCGACGCGAGGGAGGCAGGTCGATAAGCCGTTCAAAGCCAACATTGTCATCAAGGGTTACCGTGACGGACTTGAGCAGGATGATGATCTTCGCGGGCAACGCGAACCCGCAGCTTGCGCAGGATGTGGTGAACAACCTCAACATCCCCCTGGGCAAGGCGATTGCGGGCCGTTTCAGCGACGGCGAGATCCAGGTGGAGATTCTGGAGAACGTGCGCGGCCGCGACGTGTTCATCCTGCAGTCCACCTGTGCACCCACCAACGACAACCTGATGGAACTGCTGATCATGGTGGATGCCCTGCGCCGTGCGTCGGCGGGGCGGATCACCACGGTGATTCCGTATTTCGGCTATGCCCGCCAGGACCGCCGGGTGCGCTCGGCGCGGGTGCCCATCTCCGCCAAGGTGGTGGCCAACATGCTCGAGGCCGTGGGCACCGACCGGGTCCTGACCGTGGATGTGCATGCGGATCAGGTGCAGGGTTTTTTCAACCTCCCCGTGGACAACGTCTACGCCTCG
>SKOF01000265.1 GCA_007120155.1 Thioalkalivibrio sp.
ATGGCGTCCCCACGGGGATTCGAACCCCGGTCGCCGCCGTGAAAGGGCGGTGTCCTAGGCCTCTAGACGATGGGGACGGTGTACAACGTCCTGACCGCTACTTCCTCGGACCCACCAGCAGTACGGTGACGAGTCCGGTAAACACAATCAGAAATCCAAGGGGGATCAGCGAGAGGAAGAGCTTGGCCCATTCTTCGACATCTCTGAACATGGCCCCGAAGCCGAGCACCATGGCAATCGCCGTCAAAACAATCCCGGCGATGATCGAGTAGCGGCCGAAGTGGTACATGGCGGATCGCTCCTCAGTCAGGCACCGGGACGGAAATCTGGTGGAGCCAGGCGGGATCGAACCGCCGACCTCTTGCATGCCATGCAAGCGCTCTCCCAGCTGAGCTATGGCCCCCTAAAGGAAGTCGCGAAATTTACGCGACTGATTTTACCTTGTCAAGCAGAGGTCTAGGCATTATCGCCACTGGCTTCAATGTAGGCCAGTGCCCGCTTTATGCGGGCCAGGGTGCGCTCCCGGCCCAGCAGGAACAGGGTCTGGTCGATGGGGGGGGAGACGCCGCCGCCGCTCACCGCCACCCGCAACGGCTGGGCGACCTTGCCGAGCTTGAGTTCCTGGCGCTGCGCCACCGCTTCCACGGCGCCATGGATGGCCTCGGGCGTCCACTCTCCTACCGCCTCCAGGGCGGCGTGCAGGGCCTGGAGCACCGGCTTCGCCTCCTCCCCCAGATTCTTGCGGGCGGCCTTTTCGTCGTAATCCTCGAAATCCCGGTAGAAGTACACACTATTGGCGGCCATCTCCGCCAGGGTTTTTGCCCGTTCACACTGAGCCACCACCACGTCCCGCAGCGGCGGAGGCAGTGAGGGATCGACGCCGTGGTTGCCTATGTGCCACGAGAGATGACGTGCCACGTGATCCGGATCCGAGTGCTTGATGTAGTGCTGGTTGAGCCACAGGAGCTTGTCGGGGTTGATCGCAGAGGCGGAGTGGTTCACGTCGAGGATATCGAACAGCTCGATGAGTTCCTCCAGGGTGAAGACCTCCTGATCACCATGGGACCACCCCAGGCGCACCAGGTAGTTGATCAGGGCCTCCGGCAGGAATCCTTCGTCCCGGTACTGCATGACGCTCACGGCACCATGGCGCTTGGAGAGCTTGGCGCCGTCGGGACCCAGGATCATGGGCAGGTGGGCGTACCGGGGCGGTTCCACGCCCAGTGACTTCAGGATATTGATCTGCCGCGGGGTGTTGTTGAGATGGTCGTCACCCCGGATTACATGTGTGATCTCCATATCCCAGTCATCCACGACCACGGTGAGATTATAGGTGGGGCTGCCGTCGGAGCGGGCGATGATGAGATCGTCCAGTTCGCTGTTCTGGAACACCACGCGCCCGCGCACCATGTCCTCCACCACCGTGACACCGTCATCGGGATTGCGGAATCGCACTACCGGCTCCACCCCTTCGCGGGGTTCGGTCCGGTGGCGGCAGCGGCCGTCGTAACGGGGTTTCTCCTTGTTGGCCATCTGCTCGGCGCGCATGGCGTCCAGTTCTTCCCTGGTGCAGTAACAGTGGTAGGCCTTGCCCTCGTCCAGCAACCGGGCGATGACCTCCTTGTAGCGGTCGAAACGCTGGGTCTGATAGAACGGGCCCTCGTCGTATTCGAGGCCCAGCCAGCTCATGCCCTCCAGGATCGCGTTCACCGAGTCTGCATTGGAACGGGCCAGATCGGTGTCCTCCACGCGCAGCACGAAGTCACCGCCGTGCTTGCGGGCGTAGAGCCAGGAGAACAGCGCCGTGCGGGCGCCGCCGATGTGCAGATAGCCCGTCGGGCTTGGGGCAAAGCGGGTGCGAACTTTCATGAAAATGCTCGGGTTGGGCGGATTGAAGGATGCGATAGGGTACCAAACGGGCCCCGCCCGTTCATCAGCGCAGTTCATCGGGCCCCGGGGGGCGAACTGTTATGATTGCCCGTCCCCCGGCGCTTACGGTCCTGCAATCACCGCCTACATGATATTCCCTGCATCCATACGCCGTCCCCCGGTCAGAATTCGGTTCTGGTGCCTGGTGTGCCTGGGACTGTGGCCTGCGGTCCTGCCCGGGGCGGGTGTCGGCGAGATCCGGGTCGCCGACGACGCAGGCCGCGAGATCGTACTCACGGAACCGGCCCGGCGCGTGGTCAGTCTCTCGCCGCACCTCACCGAGATCCTGTTCCATGTGGATGCGGGCGAACGGGTGGTGGGCACCGTCAGTTTCAGTGACTACCCGGCGGCGGCCGCCCGCCTGCCGGTGGTGGGCAGCGCAGGACAACTGGACCTGGAGCGGATCGTGGCCCTGGAGCCCGATCTGGTGGTCGCCTGGCAAAGCGGCAATCCCGCCCGGCAGCTGGACCGCCTGCAACGCCTGGGGATCACCGTCTACCTGAACGAACCCCGCCGCCTGGCGGACCTGGCCGGGACCCTGGAGCGGCTGTCCCGGCTGACAGGCACGCACGAGGCGGGGACTGTCCGGGCGGAGGCGCTCCGCGAGGGGGCCCGGGCCCTTGAGGTCCGGTACGCCGGGCGTTCGCCGGTGCCGCTGTTTTACCAGATCTGGGACCGCCCGTTGATGACCGTCAATGATGAGCACCTGATCGGCGAGATCATCGGCCTGTGCGGCGGGGTCAACGTGTTCGGACATATCGACAACCTCGTGCCGCGCCTGAACCGGGAAGCGGTGCTTGCCGCGGACCCGGAGGTGATCGCAGGCGGCGGTTCGGGCGAGGCGGATTCGGCCTGGGTCGAGGCATGGCGGCGCTGGACCGGACTCACGGCCGTCCGGAGAGACAACCTGTTCTTCATCCCGCCCTCGCTGATCCAGCGCCAGACACCGCGCATCCTTGAGGGCGCCGCCCTGCTGTGCGAGTTCCTCGAACTCGCCCGCTCCCGGCGGCCGGCGGGCAGCCCATGAACCGGCTGGTGCCGGTTCTCGGCCTGCTTGCGGCCGCCAGCCTCGCCGCCATGGGGCTGGCCCTGACGCTGGGCAGCGTACCGCTTCCCCCCACGGAGGTGTGGGCGGTGGTCACCGGTGGCGGCGAATCCCTGTCCCGGACCCTGGTGCTGGAACTGCGTCTGCCCCGCACGCTGGCTGCCTTCGCCACCGGCGGGCTGCTGGCGGTGGCGGGGGCGCTGATGCAGGTGCTGTTGCGCAATCCCCTCGCCGACCCCTACGTGCTGGGCCTGTCAGGGGGCGCAGCGGTGGGCGCCCTGCTCGCCATGCTGGCCGGCCTTGGCGTGGCCCTGGTTTCGGGCGCGGCCTTTGCCGGCGCCCTGCTGTCCACCTTTCTGGTGTTCGGCCTTGCCCATGGCACGGGCAGCTGGACCCCGGTGCGGCTGCTGCTCACCGGCGTGGTGGTGGCCGCCGGATGGGGGGCGCTGATCAGCTTCATCCTGGCGGTCAGTCCCGGGGCGGAACTGCCGGGCATGCTCTACTGGCTCATGGGGGATCTCTCCCATGCCCGCCACCCGGGACCCGCCTGGCTGGTGCTGCTGCTCGCCGTGGTGCTGGCCTGGCCCCTGGGCCGGAGTCTGAACGTGCTCGCCCGGGGCGCCCTGCAGGCGGCGTCGCTGGGGGTGTCGGTGCGCCCGCTGGAATGGACCGTGTACCTGGTGGCGGCACTGCTGACCGCCACGGCGGTGACCCTGGCGGGCACCGTGGGCTTCGTCGGACTGATCGTACCGCACATGCTGCGCCTGGTGCTGGGCAACGACCAGCGCATCATCCTGCCCGCCTCCGCGCTCGCGGGGGGTATTCTCCTGACGCTGGCGGACACCCTGGCGCGCACCGTGATCGCGCCCCAGCAACTGCCCGTGGGTGTGATCACGGCCATGCTGGGGGTGCCCGTTTTCCTGTACCTGCTGCACCGGAGCCGCTGATGGGAAGCCCGCTGCTGGAACTCGGCGATCTGGTGATCCGCATTCCGGGCCGCCCCCCGGGATCGCCGCTGGGCGTCACGGTGCGGCCCGGGGAATGCTGGGCGATCCTGGGCCCCAACGGTGCCGGCAAGACCACCCTGCTGCACACCCTGGCGGGTCTGCGGCCGGCGCACTCCGGCATGGTCCGCCTGAACGGCACGGACATGCGCACACTGTCCAGGCGCCAGGTCGCCCGGCAACTGGCACTGGTGTTTCAGGACCACCACGACGGCTTTCCCGCCACGGTGCTGGAGACGGCGCTCATCGGCCGCCACCCCTACCTGCGTCCCTGGGACATGGAATCGGCCGAAGACGTGGCCGTGGCGCGGGCAGCCCTGGAGCAGGTGGATCTCGCGGGGCTGGAGGCGCGCCCCGTGGCCACCCTTTCAGGGGGCGAACGCCAGCGGCTGGCCATTGCAACCGCACTGAGTCAGGACCCTCGCCTGTTCCTGCTGGACGAGCCGCTCAGTCACCTGGACCTGCATCACCAGGTGGCGGTGCTCGACATCGTAAAGGAGCGGGTGAACAGCGGATGCGCCGCCATGATGAGTCTGCACGACGTCAACCTGGCCGCCCGCCATTGCGATCACCTCTTGCTGCTTTATCCCGACGGCAATGCCTGCTGGGGGCCGACAAAAGAAATGCTGCTGTTACCGGTGCTGGAACGGCTGTACGGGCAGAAGCTGGTGACAGGTGAAGTGGACGGTGCGCCGGTGTTCATGGCGGCTGACGGGACGGTGGATGGGTCTTAAAGCCGTTTAGCCACAGAGGGCACAGAGGTCACAGAGTTAAAACCCAATCTCTTTAGACCGGAGCATTTCTTCGGGCCGTCTTTTCTCTGTGGCCTCTGTGCCCTCTGTGGCTAAACGCCTTTGACCACCCGCATCATCGCTCGAACACCCAACGCAGCACCGCGTCCTGCAGCTCAATGCCGGTGGCCCACTGCACGCCCGGGCCGTTGGCCATGACCACCACCATCACATCCTCGCCCGAGGTGGCCTTCACGTAGCCCGCGACGGCGGAGACCCCCTCCAGAAACCCGGTCTTGAGATGCATGCGGCCCGCGGCCGGGTCGTCCTCGAAGCGGGTGCGCAGGGTGCCGTCCATGCCGGCCAGTGCCAGGGAAGAGACGAATTCCGGCATGAACCGGCTCTCGCGGCCGGCGCGCAGGACGCCGGCCAGTTGCCGGGCGGTAACGCGGTTGTCGCGGGACAGGCCCGCCGCGTTGTCCAGCACCAGCCCCCGGGCGTCGATATCCCGGGCAGAGAGAAAATCCAGTATCGCATTGACGCCCTTCTCCCGTGTGGCGGGGACGCCGAGCACTTCCGCCCCCAGCGTCAGCTTGAAGTGGCGGGTCATCACGTTGTTGCTGTGCTTGTTGGCCAGGCGCACCAGATCGCCCAACGGCCGGGATTCATGCATCAGATCGGGTTCCCGTTCGGGATCCGGCCAGGTGGCGATCCGCCAGCCGCCCTCGAATTCACCGCCCCACTGGGCCCACAGGGTCCGGAACAGGCTGTGCACGTAGGCCTCCGGCGCGAGTGCCGTGCGGGCAAAGCGGTGGTTCCCGCAGGCGGCCGGATAATCGCCCGCCAGCGCGATGCCGGGTTCCGACTCGAGCACGCGGTAGGTGATCCCCAGCCGATAGCCGCCGCAGGGGCCGCGACGCTGACGCAGCCGGTTGTCCACCCGCAGACCGGCCAGGGGCGGGTCGACGGACACCCATACCGATTCGCCATCGGGCCCCGGGGCCACCTCCACATGCAGGGCATTGAAATTGACCAGCAACGGATGGGGCGGCTGGTTATAGACCCGATGCGCTTGCCCGTCGAAAGCGGCCGGCGCCTCGGTGGAGGGTTCGAACTGGCCCAGATCGAATACCAGATCCCCCTCGATGCGCCGGATACCGCTGCGGCGCAGCGCCCCCAGCAGCTTCCAGAACTCCTCGGTCACCAGAAACGGATCGCCGCCGCCCCTGATCCACAGGTCGCCCTTGAGGACCCCCGCCTCCACCGGACCGCCCAGGTACACGCGGGTCGTCCACGTGTAGGCGGGACCGAGCACCTCCAGGGCCGCGAGGCTTGTGGCCAGCTTGATCACCGAGGCGGGATTGAGCGCGGTGTCGGCATTGCGGACGAGCCACGGTTCTGCACCGCCCACCGGCTGCACCCAGATGCCGACACGTGCCGGGTCCATGCCGTGGGCCTGGATGACGCGTTGAACGGATCCGGGCACTTCGGGCCCGGCCATGACGACAGCCGACCAGACGATCAGGACGAAAAGGAGCAAACCGGAGATTGGCCGATGCATGGTGCCGAAGTGGTCATATGGGAGGCCCGACCCCGGGCCGAAACAGAGGGTCCGAAGCGCGGATTATCGTCACATCTTACCGCAGAAGATTACGGGACCAGGAAGGCATTTGATTGGCCACAGAGGTCACAGAGGACACAGAGGAAAGCCATCGGGCGTCGCTCGCAGGCTTGTTGTGGTCTTCTTATCTCTGTGACCTCTGTGACCCCTGTGACCTCTGTGACCTCTGTGGCTGAACAATCCCATCCGAATCAGGAATAAGCCGCATCCGCCAGGCATCTACCGGAAAGCCTTGATTGGCGGGCCAACTTGACACATGCGTTATATATGTCGATATATAACGCATCCTGCCTGGAGATTGTGCATGAAGGCCCACGTGGACGGACGTTTCTGGCTGAACGTGAGCGACCGGGGCTTCCTGGGCGCCGGGCGTATCCAACTGCTGGAGCGCATTGGTGAGACGGGATCCATCTCCGCCGCCGCCCGGTCCATGGGGATGAGCTACAAGGCGGCATGGGACGCCGTCGAGGCCATGAACAACCTGGCCGAACAACCCCTGGTGATCAGGCGGGCTGGCGGGCAGCGGGGCGGCGGCACCAGGCTCACCGGGTTCGGTCAGCAGGTCATCCGGCATTACCGGGCCGCGGACGCTGCCTATCGCAGCTTCATGGAGCAACTGGAACACCGTCTCTCCGACCTGGGTGACGTGGTCGGATTCATGAGGAAGATGTCCATGCGCACCACCGCAGCGAATCACTTCCAGGGTCGGATCAGCGCCATCCGTACCGGTGCCGTCAACGATCAGGTGTCCGTGGACATCGGCGGCGGCCAGCCCTTGGTGGCCATCGTCACCCGGGAGGCGGTCAACGACCTGGGGCTGGCCGAGGGCGGCGACGTGCAGGTCCTGTTCGATGCCTCCAGCGTGATCCTGGCAGAGGACAACCCCTCGCTCAGATGCAGCGCCCGCAACCGCCTCTGCGGCACCGTGGTCGAGACCCGGGACGGTGCGGTCAACGGGGAAGTGAAGCTTCGGCTCGCGGAGGGCCGGGTGCTCACTGCCATCGTCACCAGCGAATCCCTCGCCGCCCCCTGGCTGGCGACGGGCAGCCGGGTCTGCGCTCTCATCAAGGCACCCCATGTGATGCTCGCCGTGGGCGAGTGAAAACCAGCCTCCCGATGATTCTGACCATGCACCCATATCGACCTGCAGATCCGGAAGCCTGCAAGTGAAACGCCCGATCCTGATCCTTCTGACGGTGATCCTGCTGTCCCTCTCCGCTGGCGCCCATGCGGAGCGCTTCACCATTGCCGCGGCCTCGGACCTGCGTTTTGCCCTCGACGACATCATCGGGCTCTATCGCCAGCAGCACCCGGAACATGAACCGGAGGTGATCTACGGTTCTTCCGGCAAGATGACCACCCAGATCATCCACGGCGCCCCCTACGACATCTTCTTCTCCGCCGACATCGCCTTTCCCGAACGCCTCGAGGCCGAAGGGTTCAGCGCCACTGAGCCCGCCGTCTATGCCATCGGGCGCATCGTCCTCTGGAGCAACACCCTCGATGCCTCGCAGCTCAGCCTTCGGGATCTGGCGACCGACAACCGCATTCGCCGTATCGCCATTGCCCAGCCCTCCCATGCGCCCTACGGCCTGCGTGCCCGGGAGGCGATGGAGGCCATCGGCGTCTGGGAGGCAGTGCAGCGCAAGCTTGTGTTCGGTGAGAACATCGCCCACGCCGCACAGATGGTGGAGTCCGGCGCGGCCAGCGTGGGCATCATCGCCCTGTCCCTGGCAAGCTTTCCGGCCATGGCCGAGCATCCGCATCACCTGATCGACGACACACTGCACCACCCGCTGACCCAGGGCTATATCGTGACCCGCCGTGGCGCCGGGAAGGAGGCGGTGATGAGCTTCGCCCGGTTCATGGAGACCGGTGAGGCCCATGAAATCATGGAGCGCTACGGTTTCGTGATACCGAAATAGGCCCGGAAACAGGTCCTGCGGCCTTCGCGATGGCCCAGCTTGTTCTCCAGCCATGACAACAGGACGGATCCCATGACCGGTCTCGGCCCGGAAGACTGGCAGGCCATTGAAGTCACCTTCAGGCTGTGCCTCTACACCACCCTCATCCTGCTGGTGATCGCCACGCCCATCGCCTGGTGGCTCTCGAGCGGGCGTTCGGCGGGGCGGGTGGCGGTGCAGGCCGTGGTCGCCCTGCCCCTGGTGCTGCCGCCCACGGTGCTGGGCTTCTACCTGCTCATCGTTCTGGGCCCCCGTGGCTTCGTGGGCGGCACCCTGGAGGCCATGGGCCTGCATCATCTGGCATTTACCTTCGAGGGGATCCTGATCGCCTCGGTGATCTACTCCATGCCCTTTGCCGTGCAGCCCCTGACCGAGGCCTTCAACAATCTGGGGCGCCGCCCGGTGGAAGTGGCCAGCAGCCTGGGCGCCAACGCCGTAGACCGGTTTCTCACCGTGATCCTGCCGCTCACCAGGGGCGGCTTCGTGGTGGCGGCCACCCTCACCTTCGCCCACACCCTCGGTGAGTTCGGGGTAATCCTCATGCTGGGCGGCAGCATTCCGGGCGAGACCAAGGTGTTGTCCGTACTGATCTACGATCACACCGAGGCCATGAACTATGACTCGGCCCACCGCCTGTCGCTCATGCTGCTGATCTTCTCGTTCATCACCCTGTTCATCGTCTACAGCATGACCCGTCGATTCCGGGTGGCCAGGGTATGAGCCTCTCGGTGCGCGCACATCTGAAGCGGGATGGCTTCGACCTGGACGTGGACATGGACCTGCCCCTGGAGGGGGTCACCTCCCTGTTCGGGCGTTCCGGCTGTGGCAAGACCACCCTCCTGCGCATCATCGCGGGTCTCGAGAAGGTGCGCGGCGCGCACGTCCGCTTTGGCGGGCAGGTCTGGCAGGGCGACCGGCAGTTCGTGCCCCTGCACCGCCGGCGCATCGGCCTGGTGTTCCAGGAACACAGCCTGCTGCCCCATCTGACGGCTCGGGACAATCTGCTCTACGGCTACAGGCGTACCCCGAAACAGCACCGTCGCCTGCATCTCGGAGAGGTGGCGGAGATGCTGGACATCTCCGCCCTGCTGGACCGGCCCGTCGACCGGCTTTCCGGCGGCCAGCGCCAGCGCGTGTCACTGGGCCGGGCCCTGCTCACCAGCCCGCAACTGCTGCTGCTGGACGAGCCCCTGTCCGCCCTGGACACCCAGACCAAGCGGGAGATCATGCCCTTCCTGTCGCGGCTTTCCGGGGAGGCGGGCGTGCCCATCATTCTGGTCACCCACGCACCGGACGAGGTGGAACGCCTGGCCGACCGCGTGGTGTTCATGCGTGACGGACGCATCGAGCGCAGCGAAAGCCTCAAGCAGGCCCTGGCCCGCCCGGATTCCCCCCTGTTCGCCGACGAAGGGGCGGTCTCCGTGCTGGAAGGCAGTCTAGGCGAGACCGGCGAGCGCGGGTTGCGACCCTTCGCCGCCGGCACCACGCAATTATGGGTTGGCGCCGCCGATGACCTGCCAACCGGAAGGTCCTGCCGCCTGCGCATCCTGGCCCGGGACGTGAGTCTGGCGCTGGACGATCCCCGGCGTATCAGTATCCAGAACCACCTGCCCGTCACCATCGAGCGCATCGACCCTTTCAGGGATCACCGCTGCCTGGTGTCCACCCGCACCACCGACGGACAATTGCTGCTCGCCGAGATCACCATGCGGGCGTCAGCTCAACTGGGGCTGGCGCCCGGTGTGCCGGTCTACGCGCTCGTCAAGAGCGTGGCCCTCGTCGGGTAGGCGGCTGCCGGACGCGGCCGAACGGCGAAAGAATTCAGAAAAAATGGCGGGCGGGTTTCCCTCTTGCCGCTGGTATCTTGTATCTTTGCTCTGCGCTTGCTTCCGGTGATTGCATCACTGACGCACAGCGCCCGACCGGTCCGTCTGCCGGGATGCCAATGAGCGACCCATCAAGGAAGCGCCCATCATCATGACCCTGTCCCCCGTCGCCCGCGTCCTGTTGCCCATCCTCATACTGGCGCTCGGGATCATCGGTTTTCTGATTCTCAGGGCCACGGCCCCCGAGAGCCCGCCCATGGAGGTGGGCGAACGGATCTGGCGGGTGAACACGGAAAGCGTGTCGCCATCGACCATGGCACCCTCCCTGAGCCTCTATGGCCACGTGACCACGCCGCGCACGGCTAACCTGCGTGCGGCGGTGGAAGCGGACGTGCTGGAGACACCGGTGCAGGAAGGCCGGCGGGTGGCGGCAGGGGACGTGCTGGTCCGCCTGGATCACCGTGAGATCGATTTCCTGGTGATTCAGCGGGAGTCGGATGTTGCCGACATCGGCGCGCAGATCAGCGCCGAGCAGCTGCGCAACGTCCGGGACCGCGAGGCGCTGAAGCACGACGAGGCGCTCCTGGACCTGGCCGAGCGCAGCGTGACCCGGGCACGGGATCTGCTCGAACGCGACGCGGGCAGCCAGAGCGCACTGGACGACGCCCGGCGGACCTACGAACAGCAGGCCCTGGCGGTGAACACGCGCCGTCTGGCGCTGGAGGACTTCGACGCCCGTATCCGGCAACTGGAGGCGCGGGCCCGGCGTGCCGAGGCGCAACTGGAGGATGCGCGCCTGGACCTGGCGCGTACATCGGTGACCGCCCCCTTCAGCGGCCGGATCGCGCGCCTGTCGGTGTCGCCCGGTGACCGCGTGCGCGTGGGTGACCCGCTGATCACGCTCTACGACGCCGAGGCACTGGAAGTGCGCGCGCGCATTCCCGCGCGGTATCTGCCCGTCGTTCGCGCCGCGCTGGATTCCGGCGAACGCCTTCCGGCCCGTGGCGAGATCGACGGCGAGTCCGTTCGCCTCGAACTGACCCGCCTCGCCGGCGAGGCACCCGCCACCGGCGCCGGCGTGGAAGGGTTGTTCCGGCTGACCGCGGGAGGCGAACACGCCGCACTGGGGCGCTTCATGACGGTCCACCTGAAACTGCCGGACGAACGGGACGTGGTGGCCCTGCCCTTCGAGGCGCTCTACGGCACGGACCGGGTCTACCGGCTGGAGGACGGCCGCATGCGCGCCATCTCCGTGGTCCGGCGGGGCGAGTGGATCGACGAGAAGGGCCGCGAACGGGTGCTGGTGTACAGCCCGGAGATTCGTGACGGGGATCGGCTGGTGACCACGCGCCTGCCCAACGCCCTGGACGGCCTGCGGATCAGCACGGACGCGGACTGACCATGGCCCGGCGCCGCGGCATCATCTACCTGTTCCTGTGCCATCGCGTGGCCGCCAACCTGCTGGTGGCCCTGATGCTGCTGTCCGGAGCCTGGGCGCTGAAGGAACTCAATACCCAGTTCTTCCCCAACTTCGCCCTGGATTTCGTCACCGTGCGCGTGGTGTGGACGGGCGCCAGCGCGGAGGATGTGGAGACCGGCATCGTCACGCCGCTGGAGCAGGAACTGCGCACCGTGGACGGGCTGCGCAACATGACCTCCACATCGGCCCTGGGGGTGGGCGCCATCACCATGGAGTTCGAATCGGGCACCGACATGTCGCTCGCCACGGACCAGGTCAAGGACCTGGTGGACCAGCAACGCAATCTTCCGGAGGCCGCCGAGGAGCCGGTGGTCACCCGCGTGATCCGCTACGAACCCATCGCACGCCTGCTGGTCACCGGGCCCGAAGACATGCGTCAGTTGCGGCCCCTGGCCAGGGACTTCGAACAGCAGCTTCTGGACCGGGGCATCGCCCGCATCGACTTCAAGGGTCTCCCCGAGGAGGAGATGGCCATCCAGGTCCCCATGGCCCGAAGCCTGGAGCTGGGCATGAGCCTGGATCAGATCGGAGACCGCGTGGCCGGCCTGTCCCGGGACCTCCCCGCCGGCATGGTGGGCCGGGACGACACGGCGCGGCAGTTGCGAAGCCTGGAACAGCGCCGCGAGGAGGTGGCCTTCGAGCGTCTCCCCCTTCGATCCGACGCCGAGGGCGGCCTGATCCGGCTGGGCGACGTGGCCGGGATCGAGCGGCGCGCCCGTGACAATCAGGTCACCGTACGCTACCGCGGGCGGCCGGCGGTCGAAATGCAGCTGCAGCGCACCGAGACCGCAGACGCGCTGGCATCCTCCGCCATCCTCCAGGAGTGGCTTGCGGAGATTACCCCCACACTGCCCCCGGGGGTGGAACTGCACGTGTACGACCAGTTCTGGGAACTGATCCACGAGCGCATCATGCTGTTGCTCAAGAACGGCACCGGTGGTCTGGTGCTGGTGCTGGCCATCCTGTTCCTGTTCCTCAACGGCCGGTTGGCGCTGCGGGTGGCGCTCGGCATCCCGGTGGCCTTCACCGCCGCATTCCTGGTGCTTTGGCTGCTGGGCGGCAGCATCAACATGATCTCCCTGTTCGGATTCATCATGTCGCTGGGTATCATCGTGGACAACGCCATCGTCGTGAGCGAACACGCGTACACCCAGTACCAGAAAGGCATGACCCCGACCCAGGCCGCCGAACGCGGAGCCCGGCGGATGCTGGCCCCGGTGATCTCCGCATCACTCACCACGGTGGCCGCCTTCCTGCCGCTCATGCTCATCGGCGGCGTGATCGGCAACATCCTGTTCGACATCCCTCTGGTGGTGGTGTGCGTGATCCTGGCAACGCTCGTGATCAGCTTCCTGATCCTGCCGGCGCATCTGAAGAACAGCATGGAAAGGGTCCGTCCGCCCCGGGAAGGTTCCTTCCGCGCCCGTTTCGACGCGCGCTTCGAGCACTTTCGCGAGCACAGCTTCCGGCGCATGGTGCAGGCGGCGGTGGGCCAGGCGGGCATCACCCTGGCGGGCGCCGTGGCGGTGCTCATCCTGGCCATCGGTCTCATGGCGGGCGGGCGCATCGGCTTCACGTTCTTTCCGAGTCCCGAAGGCACGGTGGTCAACGCGGGGGCCAACTTCGTGGCCGGCACGCCGCCGCAGCGGGTGGAGGCCTTTCTGGAGCATGTGGAAGAGGCCCTGTTCGATGCGGAAGCGACGCTGGGTGGCGGGTTGATCCGCAACGTGGTGGTGCGTCTGGGCACCGGCGTGGAACAGGGCGGCGCCGTGCAGGCCCCCACCGGCGACCAGTTCGGCGCCATCCTGGTGGAACTGATCTCGCCGGACCGGCGCGACGTGCGCAATACGCAGCTCATCCATGCCTGGCAGGAACGGGTACGCGAACCCGCCGGCATCGAGGTCTTCAGCATCACCGAACGCCAGGCCGGCCCGCCCGGGCGTGACGTGGACGTGCGGCTGACCGGCACGGATCCCGACATACTCAAGGCAGCGGCCCTGGATCTGGCCGAGGCCATGAACAACTATCCCGGTGTCTTCGCGGTGGAGGACGACATGCCCTTCGGCCGCGAGCAACTGATCTACCGCTTGCGTCCCGAGGGGCTGAGCCTCGGGCTCACCACCGACTCACTGGGCCGCCAGCTTCGCGCCGCCTTCGACGGGCGCCTCGCGCAGATCTATCAGGATGGTCTTGAAGAGGTCGAGGTGCGGGTGGTGCTGCCCGATGCCGAGCGCCACCGCACGGCCACGCTGGAACGGTTTGCCGTGGTCCTGCCCGACGGCGGCATCGCGCCGCTGGATACCGTTGCGGAACTGCTGCCGAGGCAGGGCTTCGAGACCCTGCGTCACGCGGACGGCCGCCTCGCGGTGTCGGTTTCGTCCGAGGTGGACCGCGCCCGGAATAACGCGGCCCGCATCCGCGACCAGCTCGCCCGGGACGTGCTGCCGGATCTGGCCCGGCACTACGGGGTGGAATACTCCTTCGAGGGCCGGGCAGCGGATCAGGCGGAGACCCTTGGCGACATGCGCATGGGCCTGTTGTTCGCGCTCGCCATGATCTACCTGGTGCTGGCCTGGGTGTTCGGATCCTACGGCTGGCCTCTGGTGGTGATGGCCATCATCCCGTTCGGTGTGCTGGGCGCGCTGGTGGGCCACTGGCTCATGGGGTTGGAACTGACCATCCTGTCCCTGTTCGGCCTGTTCGGTCTCACCGGCATCGTCGTCAATAATTCCATCATCCTGGTGAGCTTCTACCAGTCGCTGCGAGAGGAAGGCCTGCGACGGGAGGCGGCCATCGTCGAGGCCTCCTGCCAGCGCCTGCGCGCTGTGCTGCTGACCTCGTTCACCACCATTGCCGGCCTGACGCCCCTGTTGTTCGAGCGCTCGGTGCAGGCCCAGTTCCTGATACCCATGGCGGTATCCATTGTCTTCGGGCTCGGGGTGTCCACCGTGCTGGTACTCGTGGTGATCCCCGCCCTGCTGGCGGTGCACGAGCGCATCGCAGACCGGCTGAAGCGCCGGGCCGACGGGCCGGAGGGCGGCCTTCCGCACGTGCCGCGCTGATCCTGCCCGGTTCACCCCTGTCGGGTGATAAGCTGGTGGCGGTTCAAAAACTGGCATGGAGACCGTATGGCGTCGTGGAAGGTCCGGTTGACCCCCGGTGATCACGAGTTTCGGGTGGAAGGCGAAGAGAGCGTGCTGGAATCGGCACTGCGGGCCGGCGTGTCGGTGGGCTACGGCTGCAGGAGCGGCAACTGCGGAGACTGTCGCGCCCGTGTTCTCTCCGGTGAGGTGAGAAAGGTCCGGCCGCATGACTATGTCTTCAACGAAGCGGAAAAGCTGGCGGGCTACGCACTCATGTGCTCGGTCACTCCGGCCTCCGATCTGGTCATTGAGATGGATGTGGCCGCGGGCCCGGACCAGATCCCCCTCCAGCAGATCACGACCACGGTCCGCGGCATGGAGCGCCCCAATCCGCAGGTGCTGATCATGCGAATGCAGACGCCGCGCACGCGGCGTCTGCGTTTTCTCGCCGGGCAGCAGGTGCGGCTGAGCATGGACGACGGTTCGCCGGGCAGCACGCAGCCATTGGCCAACTGCCCCTGCGACGACCGCAACTTGGTCCTGCACCTGTCAGCCGATCCCCGGGATCCGTTTATCGCCCGCTGTTTCGATCAGGTGGAAAACGGGGAGCAGGTGGAGGTGGAAGGTCCCCTGGGGCACTTCGTGCTGCCTGATGAAACGCCGCGGCCCCTGCTTTTTCTGGCCTGCAACACGGGCTTCGCGCCGGTGCGCAGCCTGGTGGAGAATGTGCTCGCCCAGGAGATCACCGAGGAGATCGACCTGATCTGGGTGGCGGACAAGGCCACGGGCCACTACCAGGACAACCTGTGTCGCTCCTGGCAGGACGCCTTCGACAATGTCCATTATCAGGCGGTGGACTGGAAGTCCGGCATGGGCATGGACGCCCTGAGCGCCCGGTTGCGAACCGCACTCGCGGGCATCGACGAGCCGGCGCGCCGTCATTGCTTCATCTCCGGCCCCGGGGAGTTCGTGCAGATGGCCCGGGAGGTAACCCTGGCGACGGGAATTCTTCCGGACCATCAGCGGGTTCAGGAAATGCCACAGGCGACCGTGAATCCAGGCTGAAGGTTGTCGCGCTTCCTCCGGGCGGAAGGCTGCCGGGGGCTGGCGCGATGGCCGCATGACACTCTGGCGTCCCGGTCACCACCTTACTGCCCCATGAACCCCCGGTGCTCAGGGAAACGCAGGCACCGTGGCTTCCGTACCCTCGACCCGGGCCTCCGGATGGTGACTGGTGATCAGATCGATCACCGGCTGTTCCGAGCGCTTGGGTACGTCCACGATCACCAGGACCTGTCCGTCCCGGATGGCCTCTTCAAAGGCCCTGAGCCGTGAACTGGGTGCGGACAGGCCGATCATGCTCGATGCCCAGGCTCCGACACCGGCGCCCGCGAGCGTCGTCCCCAGGATCGCGCCGCCACCGAAGGCGAGCCCCACCCCGGGCAGCACCATGGCCGCCAGTCCCGCCAGGGCGCCGGTGGCGCCGCCGAGTGCCAGACCGCGTTCAACCGCAGGGATGAAATCCGACTCCTGTAGCAGGCCCGCTTCGGGCAGATCGGCGTCGGTCACCGCCTGCTCGTCCGACGCGACCACGTGAATGTGGCGTTCCGCCACGTGGTGCAGCAGCAGATCGTCCACGATACGCCGCGTGCTGTCCACATCCGGAGCAAGGAAATAGAGTCGTCTCATGAGTGGTCCTCCTTGTTCAGCGATCTCCCTGGTCATTGGGTATAGCAGATGGCCGGGCGGTGGGCGTTCCGTATTCCGGGGCGAGGGCGAACGGCCACCACTCCGGGAACTTTGGGGTCCGCCCGGAAGCGGGAGATACGGAAGGACCGCGGCGCCTGACCTGACGGTGATCCCGGCCCCTCAGAAGCGCTGCTCGAGAATCAGCGCCCGTCCCTCGTTGCGCATTTCCACGGTTCTGAGAAAACTCATGCCAAGCAGGGTCATGGGCGGTGCATCGCCCGCGATCACCAGGGCCTCCACCCTGCGCTGCTCGATATCGCCCACCCGCACCCGTTCCAGGGTGACCCGATAGGCCGGGGCGGTGCCCGAGGCCGTCTGAACCATGGTCGGCTCGCCGCGGGTGTAGTCGATGCCCAGGCGGCGCGCCTCGATACTGTTCATCGCCACGGCCGTGGCGCCGGTATCCACGAGAAACGTGACGGTCCGGCCGTTGATGCTGCCGATGGTGGTGTATGCCCCCGAGGAATCGGCGAGGATCTGCGCACGTGCCATGTCACGCGGCTGAAAACTGCCGCCTGCGCGGCTGCCCAGCATCACCTGCCTCGGCTGGCCGGCAATCTCCAGCAGCACGTGACCTGCGCGGCTGTCCGTGGACAACAGGCGGATACCCTGCTCCGTGGCCTCTCCGACCCGCAGCACGATTCGCTCGCCGTTTACCTGAACCATCGCCCGGTCCGGAAAGATGCCCAGCACCAGCACGTCCCGGGCCTGGAGGGGATGTGCGAGGAGCACCAGGAGCAGGAGGAGGAGGCGTGTCTTCATGAGGTCACCCGAGTCAGAGACAAGGTTCAGGATAAAGGATACGAGAGAGAAGCGCCCCATGCGCGTTCCCCGCCGGCGGGACTCGACACTAGGGCTGCACCAGCCACCAGGCCAGAAGCTGGAGCACGATGAGTGCATAGACGCCTGCGACGATGTCATCCAGCACGATCCCGGCGCCGGTGTGCATGTGCCGGTCGAACCAGCGAGCCGGCCAAGGTTTGACGACATCGAACAGGCGGAACAGCGCGAACCCCGCCAGCACCCAGAGCCAGCCCGATGGCGCCGCGATCATAGTCACCAGAAACCCGGCGAACTCGTCCCAGACGATCCCCGGATGGTCATGAACCCCGAGCCGACGGGCACTCTCACCGCAGATCCGGAAACCCGCCAGTGTCACCAGCAGCGTGACCGCCACATAGGCCCACAGCGGCAATGGCTGGAGAAGCAGAAAGAGGGGAATGGCGGCGATCGTACCGGCAGTACCCGGTGCGACGGGCGACAGACCGGATCCGAACCCGAAGGCCAGAAAATGCACCGGATCGGTGAACACGGTGCGCGCCGGGGGCGGTGAAGTTCTGGACATGAAAGAAGATCCGCTTGGGAACGAGGCCGGCAGGTTCAGGCGAAATGCTGATAACCGAACCGGGACAATGACATGGGTTGTCCGTCCATGTCCTCCACATGCAATCCCGCCGACCGCTCCACGGTGCCGATCCGCGTCCACCTGACCCCCCCCGGTTGCGTCCCGATCAGGAACTCCATGTCCGGCGGCATGGTGAACAGCAACTCGTAATCGTCCCCGCCCGATAATGGCAGTGACCAGTCAATGACCTCTCCGCTGACGGCAAGGAATTCATCCGACAGGGGCAGTTGCGCCAGATGGATACGGGCTCCAACGCCGGATGCGTCGAGCACGTGACCCAGATCCGCCAGGAGTCCGTCGGAGATGTCGATCGCCGCGTGGGCCGAATGACGCAGGGCGATCCCCGCCTGTATACGCGGCCGGGGACGCATCAGCCGCTCTACGAGCCGTTGTCCTGCAGGATCGATCTCCGATTGCTGCGCCAGGAGACGCAGCCCAAGGGCCCCATCGCCCAGGGTGCCGGTCACGTAGATCCCATCCCCTGCCCTTGCCCCGCTGCGCCGGAGTGCCTTGCCCTGCGGGACCAACCCCATCACCTGGACGGTGACGCTCAAGGGCCCGCGGGTGGTGTCTCCGCCCACCAGATCCACGGGGTATTCCCGGGCCAGGGCCTGGAAGCCCGCACTGAATTCCGCCACCCACGTGTCATCCGCCTCCGGCAGGGTGAGGGCCAGGGTGGCCCAGGCGGGATCGGCACCCATGGCGGCCAGATCGCTCAGATTGACCGCCAGCGCCTTGTGGCCGAGGGCCCCCGCCGGCGTCTCCTGCGGGAAATGCACGCCTGCCACCAGGGTATCCACGCTGACCGCCAGCTCATGTCCGGCAGGCACCTGCAGCAGCGCGGCATCGTCACCCACGCCGAGGGTGACATCCCGCCGTGCGGCGGGCCAGGTGAAGTGGCGGCGGATGAGGTCGAATTCAGACACGGATCAGGGTGCGTGAACTTCCGATTGCGGTGTGTAGGCGGCCATGTCTTGATCGAAAGGACGGCCTGCTTTCTTATCCTGTTTTTCCAACATTGGACAATCATTCCATTCCATTGCATTGCATTGGACCACGGCCAGCCCTTTATCATCTCCGATGCACAAAAGCCGGCAACTTCCCGGCGATGCCTGTCATGGCTCCGTCACGGTGATCGGTTTCTCTTCGACGCCCGCATAGAAGACGATGATGACCGCATCGGCACTGCCCTGGTTCATGCCGTAATGCGGCGTATCCACCATCTCGATGATGGCATCACCGGCCTGCAGGTGCAGGGTGGATCCCTCTGAGCCTACTACAGTCAACTCCCCTTCCAGAAGCACGCCGGCATTGATCACCGGGTGATGGTGCAAGGGCAGCCGGGTGCCGGCCGGAACGCGTATCCGGAGGATGGTGACCTCAGGTCGTCCCCGGGGATAGTCGGGGAGCCGGGCGCCGTCCCAGCTGCTCGTCGAGCGTGCCAGGGTCTCTACCTCTGCGGCGGGCCCGTCCTCACCGTCGGCAATGGCAGCCGGTGGCAGGGCAATCAGAAGCAGGAGAAAGGTGGACAATATGCGCATTTGGATACCTCGGATCATTCACGGACTGGAGGCCTGATGGACCTGGCACGTCGATCAGTGAGCATGAAGGCACCCAGATTGGCGAAGAAGCCCACCACGAGTCCATCAATACCGTACGGCGTGCCCAGGCCATAGTTCCACAACAGGGTACCGGCGATCCCCGCCGCGGCGCCGGCGACGAAACGCCTGCGCCCGACACGCAAGCCAAGTAGCGCCGCGACAAGCGGCACCAGCACCGTCGGCGCCCAGAAATTGTACGCGTAGATCAGAATATCGATGACGCTGTCTATGGAAAGGGCGAAGATGACGGCCATGGCGCCGGTGAGCAAGGTGGTCACGCGCGCCAGACGCAGCTCACCGGCGGCGGTCAGCGGGCGGGGCCGCAGGGGCTTGACGATGTCGTTACTGAAGGCGATCGCGGCGGAATTGAGGAACGAATCCGCCGACGACATGATGATGGAGATGATCGCTGCGGCGACGATGCCCTGCAGAACGGGCGACAGTGATTCCCTGATGACGTACGGCATGGCGAGGTTGGCGTCGAGGGCGGGATTGAGCGCCAGTGCAACCAGCCCGATCAGGCCGGTCACGGCAAAAAATGGGATCGAAAAGAGGCCGCTCAGCAGGGTTCCATGGATTACGGCGCCTGGGTTTCTGCCGATCAACAGTCTCTGCAGGTAGGGCGGCACCAGCGTCTCGCCGAGGACGAATGTCAGAAACAGCGACGCCAGGGCAATCATTGCCCGCGGTTCGGTGGGCAGTGAGAAATGCTCGGCGGGCACATGCGTGCTCAACACTTCCCATCCGCCGGCATGCTGAATACCTGAATACATGGCCAGCGGAATGCCGATGGCCAGTACAACGAACTGGATGATATCGGTCCAGACCACGGCCCGCATGCCGCCGATGGTGGCGTAGGCGATGACGATGCCACAACCGAGCAAGACGCCCCAGACGCGATCAATGCCGAGAAACAGGTTGAAGATATAGCCGATGGCACCGACCTGCGCTCCCAGGATACCCGCACACAGAATGACGCCGAACACACCGCTGAATACCCGGGCCCCGCGTCCGTAGCTCGGTTCCATGATGTCACCGACGGAAATCGCCTCAGGGAAGCGGCCGATCCTGGGCGCGATGTAACGCGCCACCAGAATCTCCTTGAGACTGAATCCCCACAGGGCCACGATGTTGGCGATCCCCGCCAGGAAGACCTTCTCGGCATTGCCCATGGAGAAGCCGCCACCGATGAAGGAGGCGGACAGGGTGGCAAAGATGGCCAGCGGGCCATACGCCTTGCCCGCCGTCGCATACTCCTTCAGGCCGCTGATATTGCGGCCCGCCCACACGCCGACCATGAGAATGACAGACAGATAGCCCGAAATGATGATGTTCTGCACGTTGTTCTCCGGTGACGCTGCCGGGAACCGGGTTGAACCCGATGGGCTGGTTCGGGCGGCCACATCCGTTCAAGCGAATCAAACAGGTCTGCCGGCCCTTGCGGGTCACCTTACCTGAAGTAGTGCCTCAAGCCGATCATCAGACCCCAGGCCCGCAGCCTGGCCCGCGTTCCCCCGACGCCAATCCGGGCGACCAGATCTCCTCCGCGCACGACATCGATGTCGTCATGAGCCGTGATCACCCGGCCATGATCACTGTACGTCAGGCCCACATCCACCAGACTGTCTGAAGACAGGCGAACACCGGTCCCGAGCGTGGCCATCCATGCCGGACCGATGCTGCTTTCGCCGGGCACGACGGTCAGGGCCGGCTGAGCGGGCAGCGCCGGAAACTCGTACACCATGGTGCCGGTATGATTGCGGGCCACACCCAGGCCCGCCCCGAGATAGGGTTCGAAGACACCGAAATCCCGTCCGCTCATCGCGGCGATATCGAGATAGGCGTTCAACCCCGCCCGGGTGTGGCTCACGTTTCCACGCACCGGCTGGTGATCCCCGCTGTCGAGAAAGTTGGCATCCCCTCTGAATGCGAATCCCGGCTGATGGCCGAGCACGAGTTCCACCCGCCACCCCTCGACAGGCCCCATCCCGATGGCCAGTTCGCCGCCGAGGCTGGCGCCGAAATCGCCGCGCGCACCGATCGGTCGACCGTCCTGCCCCTGCACGCATCCGAAGTAGGCCGCCGTGCCGCCCGGCGGCTCACAACTCCTGTCGTTGAAGGTGGCGCCCCGCGAGTACTCCTGACTCAGGGAAAGGCGCCAGTAGTATCCGGGATCGGCCATGGCGGGGCCTGCCGCCATGGCCAGAGCCAGAGTACTGAACAGGGGGTACCGGAATCGGGCCATCTGATCCTCCTGGAAATTACTGCATGGAACATCGGGCAGGCTGCCCCGGCACACGACACGGGCCGCCCCTCCCATGGACCCGCCCGTGGGCACCTGGCACGCTTGCCCGGGGCAGGATTGGCGACAAAGTGTACATTCCCCCGGCGGTGTTTACCCATCCGACCGGAGATGGCCGGGCCAATTGTCGTCAGGGCATCCTGTCGACGCAGGGGAGGGGTTTACGCCGGGCTGTATCCCAAAGGGGCGCCGCGCTAAGTTGGTGATTCTCCATGAATAGATTAGAATCGAGCTGACTACCAATAAGAGGCACCCGGCGCAGGTCACACCGCGTGGCCGGTCCGGATGAACCCATGAGTCCCGGTTCGCAACCCAGTGGACAAACAAACTGATTCTCCAACATTGGTCCTGCCGTCGTCCGACGTGGAGCAGGCGGAGCGCCATGGCGCCTGTCTGGTCGTGATCCTCGGCGACCGGCTGGGCGCGCGCCTGGAACTGGAACCGAATCAGAGCGCGATGGTGATCGGGCGCGGCACGGACGCCGATTTTCAGATTGCCTCTCTCAGTATCTCGCGCAGGCACTGCCGCATTGTCCCCCACGACGGCCGATACTGGATCGAGGATCTGCAATCCACCAACCACACCTTTGTCAACGAGAAGCCCATCGACAAGTATCAACTGCGCGACGGTGACAGGGTGCGCGTCGGCAATTCAGTACTCAAGTTTCTCGCCGCGGGCAACATTGAATCCAGTTACCTGTCAGAGATGCATCAGAACGCCCTTCGCGACGAACTGACCGGTCTGTACAACCGCCGTTACGCGATGGGTCTTCTGTCCGACGAGATCTCGCGTTGCAGGCACGAGGAAAAAGCAACACTGGCGCTGGCGATCATTGATGTTGACCGGTTCAAGGAGATCAATGACAGGATCGGGCATCTGGCCGGCGATACCGTGCTCAAGCAGATCACCGAGGTGCTGACCAAGCGCGTTCGGTCCGGCGATACGCTGGCCCGCATCGGTGGAGAGGAGTTTGCGGTCATCATGCCGGACACGACGCTGGTCGGCGCAAACGAAGCCTG